>NZ_CP009149.1:1200000-1500000 GCF_000739065.1 Methanocaldococcus bathoardescens
GCAACAGAAGACCATCCATTCTATACTCCTTATGGCATGGTTGAGCTTAAAAACTTAAAAGTAGGAGATAGATTAGCTATCTATCCGTTTGAAGGAGTTGAGTATGAAGAGCCATCAAATGAGATTATTATAGATGAAAATGATGTAATTAAATGTATGGAAAAGCTAAATCTAAGCAAAAATAGTAAAGAAATCATCTTAAGAAAACTAAAAGAAAGAGATTTAATTCCATTAACCTACAATCACAAAAAGTTGCCTTACTTATTGAAAATTATGGGTTTTGTCTTTGGAGATGGTTCAATGAACTTTATTGGAAAGAGAGGAGATGGAATTATACACTTCTCTTCAAAACACTCAGAGGATTTAGAGAGAATTAGAGAGGATATTAAAAAGATTGGCTATACCCCTTCAAGAGTTTATAAAAGAGAAAATGATTGCTACTTCTTCTATGTAAATGCATCAAGTTTGGTTGTTTTGCTATATGCATTAGGAGTTCCAATAGGAAACAAAACATTAAATAAATATAGCTTCCCAGAGTGGATATTCAACTGCAAATTGTGGCAGAAGAGATTGTTCTTAGCGTCATTCTTTGGAGCTGAATTAAGAAAGCCATATCCAAGAAAGGATAGGAAAGCTTTATTTACATTTCCAACATTAGAAATGGCTAAAAATATAAAGATTAAGGAAGATGCATTAAAATTCTTGGAGAATATTGTTAAGTTATTGAATGAGTTTGGTGTAGAGGCAACAATTACAAAGAGAAACTCAATTCACAAAAGAAATGATGGAATTGAGACAGTTAGATATGTTTTAACAATAATTGGCACTTCTAAGAACTTAATAAACTTATGGGCTAAGATTGGTTATGAATACAACAGAGAGAGGCAAGAACTTGGATGCTATGCAGTGGCATTTTTAAAGTATAGGGAGAGGGAGATAAATAGAAGAAAGGCACTTGCTGAAAAGGTAAAAGAGTTATTTAATGAAGGTAAAAAGCCATCAGAGATTATAAGATTGCTAAATGTAAGTAAAGAGGATAAAAGATTTGTTAAAGATATCTGGAGCAAGTTAAAGAATGGAAAGGAGATTAAAGAGATAAGAGTTCCTTTAAACTTCCCAAGCTATGAAGAATTTATTAAAGAAAGAAAGGTAGGAGATGGATTAATTTGGGATGAGATTGAAAGTATAGAAGAAGTTGATGATGTAGATGAGGTCTATGACTTCACCATAAATCACAAAGACCACAACTTTATAGCTGACAGCTTCTTAGTTTCAAACTGTATCGGTGGAGTAGCGGCTTTTGACCAAAAAGAAGGAGTTATAAGCCCTGGAGGAGTAGGATTTGATATCAACTGTGGAGTTAGGCTTATAAGAACAAATTTAACAAAAGATGAAGTAGAACCAAAAATAAAAGAGCTCGTAAAAACACTATTTAAAAATGTCCCATCAGGTTTAGGAAGTAAAGGAATTTTAAAGTTCAGCAAAAGTGTTATGGATGATGTTTTAGAAGAAGGAGTTAGATGGGCTGTTAAAGAGGGCTATGGATGGAAGGAAGATTTAGAGTTTATTGAAGAGCATGGATGCTTAAAAGATGCAGATGCATCTTATGTATCAGATAAAGCAAAAGAGAGAGGAAAGGTTCAATTAGGAAGTTTAGGAAGTGGGAATCACTTCTTAGAGGTTCAGTATGTTGAAAAGGTATTTGATGAGGAAGCTGCTGAAATATATGGAATTGAAGAGAATCAAGTAGTTGTTATGGTTCACACAGGTTCAAGAGGTTTAGGGCATCAAATCTGCACTGATTATTTAAGAACTATGGAAAAAGCAGCTAAGAATTATGGAATAAAATTGCCAGATAGACAGTTAGCATGTGCCCCATTTGAATCAGAAGAGGGGCAGAGTTACTTTAAAGCGATGTGTTGTGGAGCAAACTATGCATGGGCAAATAGGCAGATGATTACACACTGGGTTAGAGAGAGTTTTGAGGAAGTATTTAAGATACATGCTGAGGATTTAGAGATGAGTATAGTTTATGATGTAGCCCACAACATTGCTAAAAAAGAAGAACACATAATAGATGGAAGAAAGGTAAAAGTTGTTGTTCATAGAAAAGGAGCTACAAGAGCATTTCCACCAAAACATGAGCAAATACCAAAAGAATATAGAGATGTTGGACAACCAGTTATTATTCCAGGAGATATGGGAACAGCTTCCTATTTAATGAGAGGGACAGAGATTGCTATGAAAGAGACATTTGGTTCAACTGCACATGGGGCTGGGAGAAAACTTAGCAGAGCTAAAGCTTTAAAGTTATGGAAAGGTAAGGAAATACAAAGAAAATTAGCTGAGATGGGAATTGTTGCTTTAAGTGATTCAAAGGCAGTTATGGCAGAGGAAGCACCAGAAGCATATAAGAATATTGATTTAGTTGCAGATACTTGCCACAAAGCAGGAATATCTTTAAAAGTAGCAAGAATGAGACCATTAGGGGTTATTAAAGGATAAATCGTTCTATTTATTTCTATTTATTTTTTAGGTGTAAGTTTTAAATATGACTAATAATTATTTTAGCATAACATCATTATGGATTTTTGTTTTTGCTTTTTTATTAATTTATTGAGCAATGATATTATTTTTTAAATCTTAAAAAGGTGAAACTATGGATAATAACTTAGAAATTAAAGATTTGGAAAAAATAGCAAAAAAGGTTAGATATAATATTGTAAAAATGGTTGGTTTAGCAAAGTCGGGGCATCCAGGTGGAAGTTTATCAGCAACTGATATCATTGTAGCCTTATATTTCAAACTAATGAACTACGACCCAAAAAACCCATATAAAAAAGATAGAGATAGGTTTGTTTTAAGTAAAGGGCATGCAGCTCCAGCATTATATGCTGTTTTAGCTGAGTTAGGAATAATAGAGGAAGAAGAATTATGGAAATTGAGAAGATTAGAAGGAAAGTTGCAAGGACACCCATCAATGGATACACCAGGAGTTGAGATTTGCACCGGTTCATTAGGACAAGGATTTTCAGCAGCAGTAGGAATGGCTTTAGGATGTAAGTTAGATAAGTTAAATAACTATGTTTATGTATTGTTAGGAGATGGGGAGTGTCAAGAAGGTATAGTTTGGGAAGCAGCAATGGCAGCAGCCCACTATAAATTAGATAACTTAATTGCATTTGTTGATAGAAATAAATTACAGATTGATGGATGCACAGAGGATGTTATGAGTTTAGGAGATATAAAAGCTAAATTTGAGGCATTTGGATGGGACGTTTTTGAAATAGATGGACATAACTTTGAAGAAATTATAAAAACAGTTGAAAAAGCCAAAAATTTAAAAAATGGTAAGCCAAAGATGATTATTGCTTATACAATTAAAGGTAAAGGCGTTTCATTTATGGAAAACAACGTTGCATTCCATGGAAAAGCTCCAAATGAAGAGCAGTTAAAGCAGGCATTGGAAGAGCTAAAATATGAATAAAATTTTATTTTTTGGTGATTTGAATGATTAAAATTGGGGCTTCAATACTATCAGCTGATTTTGGACATTTAAAGGAGGAGATTAAAAAAGCTGAGGAAGCAGGAGTTGATTTCTTTCACGTTGATATGATGGATGGGCATTTTGTCCCAAATATAAGTATGGGGATTGGGATTGCAAAGCATGTTAAAAAATTAACTGAACTTCCAGTGGAAGTTCATTTGATGGTAGAAAATGTTGATTTATTTATTAATGAATTTGAGGAGATGGATTACATAACATTCCACATAGAAGCTGTGAAATTCCCATTTAGAATTATAAATAAGATTAAAAGTATTGGAGCTAAGCCTATTGTGGCTTTAAATCCAGCAACTCCTTTGGATGTAATAGAGTATATCTTAGATGAGGTTTATGGAGTTTTAGTTATGACTGTTGAACCTGGTTTTTCTGGACAGAAGTTTATTCCAGTCATGACAAAAAAGATTAGGAAGTTAAAGAGCATGATTGTTGAAAATGGCTATGATACAAAAATCTTTGTTGATGGAGGTATAAATGTTGAAACAGCTCCATTAGCAGTGAAAGCTGGGGCGGATGTTTTAGTTGCTGCATCTGCAATATTTGGAAAAGATGATGTTAAAACAGCTGTTAAAAACTTAAGAGAAGCAGCTTTAAAAGCTTTAAATGAGAAAAAATAATTATTTAGGTGAAAAATCATGGTTAAACTGACCGGAGTTTATAAAGGGATGAGAAAGGGTTATGGAGAGACATTAATAGAGTTAGGTAAAAAATATGAAAATTTGGTAGTTTTGGATGCTGATTTATCAGGCTCTACACAAACAGCCATGTTTGCTAAAGAATTCCCAGACAGATTTTTTAATGCAGGAGTTGCAGAGCAGAACATGATTGGAATGGCAGCAGGTTTAGCAACAACTGACAAAATTGTCTTTGCTTCATCATTCTCAATGTTTGCTTCTGGAAGAGCATGGGAAATAATAAGGAACTTAGTGGCATATCCAAAGTTAAATGTTAAAATTGTTGCAACACATGCAGGAATTACTGTTGGAGAGGATGGAGCTTCCCATCAAATGTGTGAAGACATAGCTATAATGAGAGCAATTCCAAATATGGTTGTTATTGCTCCAACTGATTATTACCACACAAAAAATGTTATTAGAGTTATAGCTGATTATAAAGGCCCAGTTTATGTAAGAATGCCAAGAAGAGATACAGAGATAATTTATGAAAATGAGGAGGAAGCAACATTTGAGATTGGAAAAGGAAAGGTTTTAGTTGAAGGAGATGATTTAACTATTATAGCAACTGGAGAGGAAGTGCCAGAAGCTTTAAGAGCTGCAGAGATTTTAAAAGAAAATGGTATATCAGCTGAGATTGTGGAGATGGCTACAATAAAACCAATAGATGAAGAAATAATTAAAAAATCAAAAGATTTTGTTGTTACTGTTGAAGACCACAACATTATTGGCGGTTTAGGAGGGGCAGTTGCTGAGGTAATAGCTTCAAACGGTTTAAATAAAAAACTCTTAAGAATAGGAATTAATGATGTATTTGGAAGAAGTGGAAAGGCAGATGAGCTTTTAAAATACTATGGATTAGATGGAGAAAGCATAGCTAAGAGAATCATGGAAGAAATGAAAAAAGAGTAAATCTATTTTTTAAATTTTAAATATTTCAAATAATTTTTTTTATGTTGGGATTATGAAGCTTAGATTTATTGAATGTCATATACCTAAGCATTTATTTATGGGAATTGATGAAATAAGAGAGTGGGATGGAGTTATTTGGGCTAATGTTAAAACAAATGGGACAATTTCAACTATACAAATTTTAACGACATTAAAAGATAGTGAGAAAATTGTTGATAAACTTAAAGAGAGATATGGTGGAGCAAATTATAGAGTTGTTGTATTTGAACCAACTATGACATATCCACCAATTGAAGAGGAGGAAGAGAAAGAAGAACCAGAAAGACTAATTAGGGAAGAGCTATATAACATAGCCTCAGATATTGCAAATCTAACCAAGGAGAATATATTAATGCTTATATTATCAACAATTGTTGCCATAGCAGGAATTTATAAGAATGATGTTGCTTTATTGATTGCTTCAATGATTATAGCCCCTTTATTAGGGCCGAATATCTCTCTATCTTTATCAATTACAGTAGCAGATTATAAGTTGGCATTAAAAAGTATAAAGACAATAATAACTGAATTGGTTTTTGTTATAGTTTTATCAATGATTGCTGGTCATTATTTGCCTATATCTTTAGATAATCCACAAATACATTCAAGAATTACCTTAGATTTTTGGAATGTTATTATTGCTTTATCAGCAGGGATTGCTGGAAGTTTATCAACAATATCAAACATTTCATCTACTGTTGTTGGCGTTATGATAGCTATTGCCTTACTTCCTCCATTGGCTGTGTTTGGTTTGCTAATAGGGGCTGGTTATGTTGAGCAAAGTTTTTCAGCATTAATTTTATTTTTAATAAATATGATAGCAATAAATTTATCTGCCATTGTTATATTCTCAGCTTATGGGATTTCACCATATAGATGGTGGGAAAAAGAGAAGGCAAAAAAATATACGTTATATGCAATTTTATTATGGATTGTATTATTTATAGCAGTGTTTGTGCTAATTTTTTATCACTAACTTAAAAATATATAGTTGAAAAATCTATATTCGATAACAGGTTTTATTAAATAACTATAATCTACGGAGGGATAGTTTATGAAAAAAGGAACTGATTTGTTAAAGAAAGGATTTGCTAAGATGGTTAAGCATGGAGTTGTAATGGATGTTACTAATGTAGAGCAGGCACAGATTGCTGAAGAAGCAGGAGCTGTTGCAGTTATGGCTTTGGAAAGAGTTCCTGCTGATATTAGGGCAGCCGGTGGAGTTGCGAGAATGTCAGACCCAGCTTTAATTGAGGAGATAATGGATGCTGTCTCAATTCCAGTCATGGCTAAATGTAGAATTGGGCATACAACAGAGGCGTTAGTTTTAGAGGCTATTGGAGTAGATATGATTGATGAGAGTGAAGTTTTAACTCAAGCAGACCCATTCTTCCACATATATAAGAAGAAGTTTAAAGTTCCATTTGTTTGTGGAGCAAGAAACTTAGGAGAGGCAGTTAGAAGAATCTGGGAAGGAGCAGCTATGATAAGAACAAAAGGAGAGGCAGGAACTGGAAATATAGTTGAGGCAGTTAGACACATGAGATTGATGAACGAAGCTATAGCTCAATTGCAGAGAATGACTGATGAAGAAATTTATGGGGTTGCTAAATTCTATGCTAACAGATATGCGGAATTAGCTAAAACTGTTAGAGAAGGAATGGGATTGCCAGCAACTGTTTTAGAAAATGAGCCAATCTATGAGGGCTTTACATTAGCTGAGATTGTTGATGGATTGTATAAAGTTTTATTAGAAGTTAAAAAATTAGGAAGATTGCCAGTAGTTAATTTTGCAGCTGGAGGGGTTGCAACACCAGCAGATGCAGCTTTAATGATGCAACTCGGCTCTGATGGAGTATTTGTTGGTTCAGGAATATTTAAATCAGAAAATCCATTAGAAAGAGCGAGAGCAATTGTTGAGGCTACTTATAATTATGATAAGCCAGATGTTGTTGCAGAAGTTAGCAAGAATTTAGGAGAGGCAATGAAAGGGATAGATATAACTCAAATAAGCGAAGCTGAAAAGATGCAATACAGAGGAGATTAAATTTGGTTATTTATCTTTTATTTTCTTTTTTGCTTTATTTTTATTTTTTATTTGTTTAAATTCAATTGGAGAGCTATAAAATATATATCAAAATATTTAAGTATTCAACAAAAGTTATAGAGTGGGATTATGAAAATCACACGAATGCATGGAGCTGGAGGAAAGGTAATGCAGGAGCTTATAAAAAATATCATTTTAAAAAATTTGGAGATAACATCAGTTAATGGAGGAATTGGTTTAGAGAGTTTAGATGACTCAGCAACTATCCCTATAGGAGATAAGGAGATTGTTTTTACTGTTGATGGACACACAGTTAAACCAATATTTTTCCCAGGTGGAGATATAGGTAGATTGGCAGTTAGTGGAACTGTAAATGATTTAGCAGTTATGGGAGCTAAGCCATTAGCTCTATCTCTATCTTTAATAATTCCAGAAGGTTTTAACTTAGAGGATTTGGAAAAAATAGTTAAATCAATAAACGAAACTTCTAAAGAGGCTGAGGTAGCTATAATAACAGGAGATACAAAGGTATCTGATGGTGTTGATGATATTATCATCTCAACTGCTGGAATAGGGATTGTTGATAGAGGAAAAGCAATAAGGGATTGTAATGTTCAGGAGGGAGATGCAATAATAGTCTCTGGAAATATAGGAGAACATGGATTAGCTATTTTATTATCGAGAGAGGGATTCGATTTTGAAACAAACATAAAATCTGATGTAGCTCCAATAAATAAATTGATTGAAAAAGTATTGAATGAAGGTATTCAAATAAATGCCATGAAAGACCCTACAAGAGGAGGTTTGGCAGATGCATTAAATGAGATGGCTGAAAAGAGCAATGTAGGAATAACTATCTTTGAGGATAAAATCCCAATAAGTGATGAAGTTCAGTCAATTTGTGATATCCTTGGCTTAGACCCTTTAACTATAGCAAATGAAGGTAAGGTTGTAATGGCAGTTAAAAAGGAAGACGCTGAAAGATGCTTAGAGATTTTGAGAGAACATCCATTAGGAAAGAATGCAGAGCTTATTGGCTATGCTACAAAAGAACATAAAGGAGTTGTGATGGAAACAATTGTTGGTAGGAGAATTGTTGATATGCCGATTGGTGACCCAATACCGAGAGTGTGTTAAATAAGAGGCATCACCGAGCGAAGCGAGGTGATGCATCCTTGGGTATAGCAATAGGGCGGTAGCCCTATGCTACGTTGATATGCCGATTGGTGACCCTATACCAAGAGTGTGTTAATCTTTATTAATTTTCCTTATTTTGGTGAAATAATGAAAATCATTGGAAAAATTGGAAAAGGTAAAGTAGAAGTTGATGAAAAGGCAAAGTTCTCAATACTTTTAGATAGTGTTGCTAAAAAAGCTGATATTGCTGAGGGAAAGAGGGCTGTAGAGGATATAATTAGAGTTATTTATAGACATCAGCCAATATCAACAAAAAAGATTGGTCAAAAAACTAGATTGCCTTTACCAATCATTGCTAAGGTAAGAACTATCTTAGAGAGAGAAAAAATGTTAAAGAGAACTGAAAGAGGGGCTGAGCTAACAGATTTAGGTAAAGAATTTGCTGAAAACTTTTTGAAATTGAAGTATAAAAAATCTCTTACCTGCAAAACTTGTAATGGTAGAGGAATAGTTTTAGATGAATTTTTTGAAGATATTTTAAATAAGGTTAGAGTTTGGGCTAAAAAAAGACCATTGGTAGATACAACCATAGACCAATCCTTTGCAACACCAGAAACATCAACTTATAGAGCTGCTTTAATGTATGAAAGAGGGGATTTAGAGGGAAAGAGAATTTTATTTGTTGGGGATGATGACCTAACTTCTTTACCAACCGCTCTAACAAACATGGCTGAAGAGATAGTAGTTATAGATATAGATGAGAGGATTTTAAAACTTATAGAAAAATTTTCACAAAAAGAAAATGTTAAAATTAAGACGATTAAGCATGATTTAAGAAACCCATTACCAGAAGATTTAAAAGAGAGATTTGATGTTATCTCAACAGACCCGCCATATACTGTTAATGGTTTAAAGTTATTTTTATCGAGAGGAATAGAGGCTTTAGGAAAAGAAGGGATTGCTTATCTTTCTTATTCTCACAAACCAATAGATGAATGGCTCTCTATTCAAAAAGCAATTACTGATATGGGTTTTGTTATTTCAGAGCTGATTCCAAATTTTAATTATTATGAAGGTAGTGAGATAATTGCAAACACAACATTTATAGCGAGATTAGTTGGGAAAAATTTGAAGATAAATATTGGAGACACTGAGAAAATATATACTGGTTTAGTTAAGCCAGTTATAAGATATTATAAATGTCTAAAATGCGGAAAGGTTCATAAAGTTGGAGAAGAGGTTAAGAAAGTTGAGGATTTAGTTTGTGAATGTGGAGGGAAGAAATTTAAAATGATTAAGAGGGAAAAGTTGAAAAATGAATAATTAAAATATTTTTAATCATAAATTAAATCTAAGTTATACTTCTCTGCTAATTCTAATGCCTTCTCTATCTCATCATAAGTTAATCTTCTGTTTATATCAGGATCTTCCTTAGCTTTATATTCTGGGCGATATTGAAACATGACATTAACTACAGCGTTATCTAAATTTTTTGAGATGAACTCAAATATTTTATCTGTGCAACAATCTAAGTGGTTTGGCATTACTAAATGCCTTATTATAACTTCTTCATCTTTTATAAGCAAGTGATTTCTTCCAACTATATCAAAATAGTTTTTGACTTTTGATAATCTTTTCCCACATTCATTATTTCCAAATTTAAAGTCAGTTAAATATACATCGACAATACCTTTTAATAAATACATTCCTTCAACGGTTAGATACATATTTGAATTCCAAACTACTGGAATATTTCTATTTAAATAACTTAGAGTTTTTAAAATACTTAATAAATGTGGGGTTGGGTCTCCACCAACAAAATTGACGTTTTTTGAATAATTTCTTCTATATTCTATAATTTTAGCCATCTCTTTTGGATTGTATGGGATGCAGTTATTTGGAATTGTTTCATCAAAATAAACTTGAGATATATCCCAATTTTGGCAGAAAACACATTTAAAATTACAGCCACAGAAGAAAATTGTATGTGATGGAACTAAAACTCTCTCTTCTCCAAGATGCAAAAATTCCGATGAGTAATAGCTTTCTTTTATTCTACAAAACCCTCTTTCAAACTCTCTATTTACATAACATCTATGCTCACAAAAATGGCAATTTCTAAATATTCTCTTAGCAATCTCTACTTTTAAGTCCAATAGATTTGGTTTCATATACTCTAAATTATCAAAATCAAAATCATCAAAATCTACTTTTTTCAAAATCTTGTTATGGATTTTCCATAATTCATTTATTTCCAATCCATCAAATTCTTCAACTTCTATACACTTAGCTATTATAAACTTTGCTGGGACTAAATCTTTTGAAACAGCTAAATATCTCTCAAGTTTCATAATTTCACAGCTTATAATTAATTTAAATAGATAAATTATGTAAGGTATAAAAAATTAAAATATAAGCTTGAAAAATTTACTCCTTAATTAATATTGCATTAACAGTTCCATCTTGCCCTGGTCTTGATGTAACTTTTGCCAATCCAAGTTCTGTTTCGATAATTGCTCCTTTTGTTATAACGTTTCTTCTAACGTAGTGGATGTTTGCTTTGTTTTCTCTAACTGTTATTATTTTAACTTTCTTACAAACCCCTGTTTCTGGGTCTAATACATTAGCAAATCCTGTTCTAACAACTTTAACCTTTAAGTTTCCTCCTCTTGTTCTAACCTTTTTTATTCTAAATGCCTCTTCTGCTACGTGTGTTTCTATTGGTTCTCTACCCATTTCATATTTTCTCTTTTTTCTTGCTGGTCTATATAATCCACCTGTTGGTTTTCTTCTACTTCTTCCTTGCCATACACTCATATTAACACCTGTAATAATTGTTTTTAATATTTTTCAACTGGATTTCTTTCTTATTATTTTATTATTCTTGGTCTTTGGATTATTTATCCTAAATACCCTTATAGTTTTATAATTTTTACTTTAAGTTTTGTTTTGTAAAAGAGACACGGGTCAGGCCATGCGAGTCTATGAATAATGAATAAACATACAAGAGATATAAAAACTTAACTATTAACATTAATAAGTTATTATGCTATAAACTAAAGGAAATTTAAATTTGGTGGGGGAGGGATAATGAGATTATCCAAGGAATTTATAGGATTGGGAATAATTATAGCCTCTCTTATTTTTGGTGCAACATTACCAGATATTTACAAAGGTATTGTTATATTAGTAGTTGCTGGATGTTTATGGTTTTTTGAATTACTACCTCTTCCAGTTACGTCCTTAGTAATCCCAATAATGGCAGTGTTTTTAGGAATTTTTAATTTAAAAGAAGCTTTAACATACTTTGCCCATCCAATAATATTTTTATTCTTAGGAGGGTTTATGCTTGCACAGGCATTAAAAAATCATAATTTAGATAAATTTATTGCCTATAAGCTACTAAATTATGGAAAGGATTTTAAAACTACATGCTTTTTAATGTTTCTATCGGCATATTTTTTGTCGATGTGGATTAGTAATACATCTGCCACATTAATTTTATTACCCATAGCTCTTGGACTATTACATAAAAAAACTGATAAGTTGAGGGATTTTTTATTGTTAGGGGTTGCTTACTCTGCCTCTATAGGTGGGATAGCAACAATTATTGGCTCCCCACCAAATGCAATAGCAAGTAGTTATTTAGATTATGGGTTTTTTAGCTGGTTTAAAGTTGGGTTTCCAATAAGCGTATTATTATTTTTAATCTCTACTTTAACATTATATATTTATTTCAAAAACTGGATTCCAAAAGAAGATATTGCTATTCAGGCAAGAGTAGAACTGAGCAAAGATGCTTATAAATTATTGGCTATATTTTTATTGATAGCTTTACTTTGGATAATTAGTGATTATTTAAGTGAAATTTTTAGCATTAAATATTTTGATTCAGTTATTGCCATATTCGCCATAATATTATTGTTTGTATTTAATTTAGTTAAAGTTAATGATTTCAAGAAGATAGATTGGGGAACTTTAATTTTATTTGGTGGAGCTTTATGTTTAGGAGGAATTATTGTTAAAAGTGGGGCTAATACATTTTTATCTGAAAAACTTATAGCTATATTAGGCAATTTAAGCCCAATTGTGGTTTTATTTGCAGTAATTACAATAACAATAATTCTAACC
This sequence comes from Methanocaldococcus bathoardescens, assembly GCF_000739065.1. Lineage (GTDB taxonomy): Archaea > AGJL01 > Methanococci > Methanococcales > Methanocaldococcaceae > Methanocaldococcus > Methanocaldococcus bathoardescens. The sequence goes on from NZ_CP009149.1 coordinate 1,212,503, forward strand.
AATTTTATAAGCAACACTGGACTGACTGGAATATTGGTCCCAATACTATTTGGAGCGTCTTTAGGAATTCCAAAAGAGATTTTAATATTGGCTATTGGTATATCAGCATCATGTTCATTTATCTTACCTGTTGGAACACCACCTAATGCTATTGTATATGGTGAAGGTGTCAAAAAAGAAGAGATGATGAAAATTGGGACGATTTTGTCAATACTCTCTGCAACTGTAATAACTTTATACTTCTCTCTTTATATGTGAATAGAAATAATATATTATTTTCCTGAATAGTAGGAAAATATTTTATTATATAGTTCAACAGCTTTCTCTAAATCCCCCATTTTTTCATATGCTATCGCTTTGCCAAGCTGAGCCTCCAAATGATAAGGATTCTTTTCTAAAATTTTGTCAAATACTTCAATGGCTTTTTTAAACTCTTTTAATCTCAAATGGACAAGACCTAAAATAAACAAAGCCCGTATATCATCAGGTCTTATATCAAGTGCTTTTTTTAATGTCACCATCGCCGCTGAAAGTTTATCTAATGATAGTAAAATTTGAGATTTCAGTATAAGTGCAGATAAAAAATTGGGTTTTATTTCCAAAGCTTTATTTAGGCATTCTAAAGCCTCTTCAAGTTTTCCTAAGTTATATAAAATTGAGGCTTTCCCATAAAGGGCTGTTATGTTTGGAGCAATTTCTAATACTTTGTTGTAACATTCTAATGCATCTTCATATTTTCCAAGATTTCTAAGAATTTCTGCTTTTCTAACCAATGCTGGGACTAAAAATGGGGTAGTTTTTAAAATTTCATTATATTCTTTTAAACTTTCATTATTCATGTTTAGATGTTCATAAACATAAGCTTTCGAATATTTCACAAAGGTATTATTAAGATCTGATTTCAAAGCGTCGTCTAATAATTTTAATGCATTTTCAAAGTCACCAGTCATACTTAGCAAAAGCCCTTTTAGAAAATTAACAATATGGTGATTTGGAGACAGTTTTAACATATCCATCAATTTTTCTATATACTCATCAATTTTGTTTAATGACTTAGGTGTTAGTTCAGGATTATTTTTCTGCTTTTTTAGATTATTCATATCCTTTCCATTTTCAGATTTACTCATGAAACGTCCCCCCCTGTAAATTTTTATAAAACTGTAAATTCAATTCTTAGATTGTTTAATCTAAATGCGTATTCTTACCATTATATATTTATCTATGTTCAATTATATAAAACTTAAGTTTTATTTAACTAAACATTGAAAATTGGTAAAATTGGTGATATCAATGGAAAAAAAGCCATATGTTATATCCAACGTAGGCATGACCTTAGATGGAAAGTTAGCTACTATAAATAACGACTCAAGAATTTCATGCGAAGAGGATTTAATAAGGGTTCATAAAATTAGGGCAAATGTTGATGGAATTATGGTCGGTATTGGGACTGTTTTAAAGGACGACCCAAGATTAACAGTTCATAAAATTAAAAGTGATAGAAATCCTGTTAGAATAGTTGTTGATAGTAAGCTAAGAGTTCCACTAAATGCAAGAGTTTTAAATAAAGATGCAAAGACAATTATAGCAACAACAGAAGATAGTGATGAAGAGAAAGAAAAGAAAATAAAAATATTAGAAGATATGGGTATAGAGATTGTTAGATGTGGAAGAGGAAAGGTAGATTTAAAAAAATTGATGGAAATTTTGTATGACAAGGGAATAAAAAGCATTTTGTTGGAAGGAGGAGGAACTTTAAATTGGGGGATGTTTAAAGAGGGTTTAGTTGATGAGGTCTCTGTCTATATAGCTCCAAAAATATTTGGAGGGAAAGATGCTCCAACATATGTAGATGGAGAAGGGTTTAAAACAGTAGATGAGTGTGTTAAATTAGAATTAAAAAACTTTTATAGGTTGGGAGAAGGAATTGTGTTGGAATTTAAGGTAAAGAAATAATCATAATGTGAGAGCCATGCTTCCAAACAAAAGAGCATTGGAAATTATTAGAAAGTATATGAAAATCTACAATGGGAGAAATGAAGAAGATATTAAAGAGAGATTAATTAAAGAGTTAAAGGAAGAAAATGTCTTAGTAGAAACTGAAGACGGAACTTATACATTAAAAGCAGAAGATGAAGAGGAAATGATGCATTCAAAGGTTGGGGCTTTAAAGGAAGCGATTTATAAGTTTGCTAAACCATCAAAAATTGAAAATTTAAAAAACCCGAGAGTTTTAGATTTGTGTAGTGGTATGGGGTACAATGCTATAGCTGCTTTGCATTATAATAAAAATGCAAAGATAGATATGGTTGAGATTTGCGAAGAAGTTTTATTTTTAACTTTATTTTTAGATATTCCATATAAAGAGCATGAGATTATAAAAGATAAGGTTAGAGAGTATTTTTTAAACAAAATTGGCATTGAATATAAGTCAGATTATGATAATATCAATTTATATGTTGGAGATGCGAGAAAATTTATAATAAAGAGTGATAAAAAATACAATGTGGTTTTTCACGATGCATTTTCACCAAAAAGAGACCCCACTCTCTACACCTATGATTTTTTGAAAGAAATTTATAAAAGAATGGAAGATAATGGAGTTTTGATATCTTACTCTTCAGCAATTCCTTTTAGAAGTGCTTTGGTTGATTGTGGTTTTGTAATTTCAGAAAATGAGAGTGTTGGGAGAAAAAGAGGGATAACCTTAGCTTACAAAAACCCAAATTTTAAACCAAATAGAATTAATGAGGTTGATGAGAGAGTTATAGCTTTATCAGTTATAGCTCTACCTTATAGGGATGAAACATTAAGCTTAACTAAAGATAAAATAATAGAGAATAGGGAAGAGAGAAGAAAAAAATTAAAAGAAAAATTAATTAAAATAGAAAAATACCTATCAACAAAACAGATAAAAAAAGGAAATATTCCAGAAGAGGTTTTAAAAATTCAAAAAGAAGATTTGAACTCATCAGAGATAATTAAAAAGATGAGGTTGAAATTTTTCTCGAATATAGGCGATAAAATATTTATTGAGATGTTCAAATTTTAATTTTGATGAAACAGAAAGCTCTGCTTTCTGGCTACAAATCCGTAGGATTTGTTCAATCGAAGCGTTAGCTTCGGGTTATAAAAACTCTTATGAGTTTTTATTTAACCAAAGCGTTAGCTTTGGGCAATGAAAACCGTTAGGTTTTCATCTAACTTTTTCTAAAAGTTTCATGCAAACCTTTTTATACTATAAGCTCATAGTTGTTGAGGATGCTAAAATCTCTTTTTAGCATCTTTAAAAATTACTAAATTTTATTAGGAAGTGGAATATATGAATTTTAATGAATTAAATTTATCAGATAGTATCCTAAATGCCATTAAGAATAAAGGTTTTGAAAAGCCAACAGACATACAGATGAAGGTTATTCCGTTATTTTTAAATGATGAATGTAATATTGTAGCTCAAGCAAGGACTGGAAGTGGGAAGACAGCATCATTTGCAATTCCATTAATTGAGCTTGTCAATGAAAACAATGGAATAGAGGCAATTATTCTAACCCCAACAAGAGAATTGGCTATACAAGTGGCTGATGAAATAGAGTCATTAAAAGGTAACAAAAATTTAAAGATAGCTAAAATTTATGGTGGAAAAGCTATTTATCCACAAATTAAAGCTTTAAAGAGAGCAAATATAGTTGTTGGAACCCCAGGAAGAATTTTAGACCACATAAATAGAGGCACTTTAAATTTAGAAAATGTTAAATACTTTATATTGGATGAAGCTGATGAAATGCTCAATATGGGATTTGTTGAGGATGTTGAAAAGATTTTAAACGCCTGTAATGGAGATAAAAGGATTCTGTTGTTCTCTGCAACCATGCCAAAGGAGATATTAAATTTGGCTAAAAAGTATATGGGAGATTATAACTTTGTAAAAGCTAAGATAAATGCAAATATTGAGCAGAGTTATGTTGAAGTTAATGAAAATGAGAGATTTGAAATCTTATGTAGAATTTTAAAAAATAAGGAATTTTATGGATTAGTTTTTTGTAAAACTAAGAGAGATACTAAAGAATTGGCAAATATGTTGAGAGATATTGGATTTAAAGCTGGTGCAATTCATGGAGATTTAAATCAATCTCAAAGAGAGAAAGTTATAAGGCTATTCAAACAAAAGAGAATTAAAATTTTAATTGCCACTGATGTTATGAGTAGAGGAATAGATGTTAATGATTTAGGTTATGTAATTAACTACCATCTTCCACAAAATCCTGAATCTTATATGCATAGGATTGGAAGAACTGGAAGAGCTGGAAAAAAAGGAAAGGCAATATCAATTATCAATAGAAAAGAATATAAGAAATTGAAATATATAGAGAGAGCAATGAAATTGAAAATTAGAAAATTAAAAATTAAATAATAAAACATTAAAAAACTTTATTATTTATTATTATTTTTAATTAATTATTTTAGCTATTTTTATGTCCATAAGAACATACATATGTACATATAGAAGCATGTGCAAAAAATTCATAAATATTTTAATACCATAACATAAAATACAGAGCTAAGAGGAGTTTTGTTTTGCATGTATTTTTATATTGTTTATATTTTTTGGTGATATTTATGAAAAATGATGAAAAAATTTTAGAGGACCTAAAAATCATTAACAGTAAAGCAAAATTTATTGGTATTAAAATTCTTATGATAAGACACATTATCGAGTCACATATTGATGATAGAAAATTAATATATAAAATATTAGAATCTACAAAAAACACTGAGTTATATGGATTAATTTTGACGGCATGTCCAAAATTAGAAAAAATTATTGAAAAATCAAATTAATTTAGAATCTTGAAATTTTTTGAAGCAGCATGCCTTCAACTTTAACTGGATATACTATTCTCGCTAATTTAACAGCTGATTTTAACCTCTCTTCAGAGTCAGAATATATTGTGTATAAAACATCCCCTCTTTCAACCTTGTTTCCAACTTTTACGTTTAGGTAGACACCAGCTTTTTTATCATTTGGAGCTCCTGCTTCTTTGGCGATTTTTGTTATTCCAATATTTGATATTCTTGTAACATACCCGTCAATAGGTGAATGGATATCTGCCTTATATTTTCCAACTTCAATCTCATCAGAGCTAACTTCTTTTCCTCCCTGTGCTACAATAATTTCCATAAATTTGTCATGAGCTTTTCCTCTTGCTAATAAATCTTCAGCTAAGTATTTTCCTTCTCCAGTAGGGGCTACGCCACCCATCTCTAATAAAATTCCTGCAAGTGATATAGATTTTTCTACTAAACTTGTTGGAGCTTGCTTATAATCTTCTAAAGCTAATAATGCCTCTTTTGCTTCTAAAGCTGGACCAATAGCTCTACCAATTGGCTGTCCTCCATAGGTAATTGCACATTCAGTAGCTATCCTTAATCTATCACTTAATTCAATAAAATTCCTTGCTAAACTTGAAGCTTCTTTTATAGATTTAACTTTTGCCCCATATCCCGTTGGAATGTCAATCAATAGTTTATTAACACCCATAGCTAATTTTTTTGCCATAACACTTGACAATAATAACGGCTCTGGGTCTATGCCAAGAGGTCTTTCAACGTTTATTGTTATATCATCTGCTGGAGCTAAGTCCAAAGCCCCTCCCCATACCATACAGCCATTAGTTTCTTTAACAACTCTCTTTATCTCTTCAATAGTTAAATCTACTCTTGTTAAAACTTCAACAACATCCGCTGTTCCTGCCGCTGAAGTTATTGCCCTTGAAGAAGTTTTTGGGATTTTTAACCCAGCAGAGGCGACTATTGGCACTACTAATAAAGCGTATTTATTTCCTGGAACTCCTCCAATTGAATGCACATCAAATATATGCCCCTCCCAATTGACCATTTCCCCAGTCTCAGCCATTCTAATAGTCATTGCTTCAATCTCATCCATGTCCATTCCATTTATATAAAGAGATGTGACAAAAGCAGATATCTCAATATTTGTTAGCTTCCCATCAACCATCTCATCTATAATTGCAAAAATTTCCTCTTTTCTTAATTTATTTCCATCCATCTTTTTTCTTATATATGGAAGAGATTTTGGTTTTTCAGCATGTTTTATTGTTACTGTATCCCCTTCTTTAACACCTAACTCTTTAACTAACTTTTGTGGCAATCCAATTTCTCCTCTATTTATTAATGTGGTTGAAGAATACAAAACTCCAATAACCTCTTTTCCTTTAAATTCAACAACTACTCTATCTTGAGGGAAATACTGAGAGTTTTTTAAATCTTCAGAATTAATTAAAACTAAATTTTCCAAGTCAATGTCTAAAACTCTAACTTTTAGAAATAACATTTAAATCACCATCTACCCCCACTATTTTTTAATAATTTAATTTTTATATTCTCAACTTTATATATCTTCTTAATCTTAATATCACTTTTACTATTGGTGAAAACATGAAGCTAATAAGAAAATTAATGTCCTTAAAAAATGCTGAAAAAATTGTGTATGAGCACTTATATAAGTATTTAAGCGAAAATAAAAAAATTAAAGAAATTAATATTATTGAGGCGTTAAATAAAATATCTGCTGAAGATATTAAATCCCCAATAGATTTGCCATATTTTAATAAAGCTGCAATGGATGGATATGCTGTTAAAGCAGAAGACACTTTTGGAGCATCTGAAACAAACCCGATAATATTAAATCTCGTTGAAACGGATGAGATATTTTCAGGAGAGGCGAAGAAAATATTTACTGGAGATGAATTGCCAAAAAATGCAGACGCTGTGGTTATGAAAGAATTTTGCAATGAAGTTGATGATTTTGTTGAAATCTATAAGGGAGTTCATCCAAATGAAAATGTTTCAAGAATTGGAGAAGATGTTAAAAAAGGGGATGTGGTTTTAAAAAAAGGAGATGTTATTAATCCTTATCACCTAAATATGCTTGCATCTTTAGGAATTAAAAAAATTAAGGTTTATGATTTAAGTTTTGGAATAATCCCTACAGGGGATGAACTTATCAGCTTGGATGAGATTAACAATATTGAAAAAGATATTAACAAACTAAAAGGAAAAATTATAAATTCTAATTCATATATGCTATATGGTTTAGTAAAAAATCTTGGATTTGATGCAAAAATTTATGATGCTGTTGAAGATAATAAAGAAAAGTTAAAAAAAGCCATTAAAACAGCTCTAAATGAAAATGATGCTGTGTTAATAACTGGAGGGACTTCTGTAAGTGAGAGAGATATAACCATTGAAACAGTTAAAGAAATGGGAGATGTTATAGTTCATGGGGTAAATATAAGACCTGGAAAACCTTTTGGATTTGGAATAGTTGATGATAAACTTATCTTTATGCTATCTGGTTATCCTGTAGCATCAGCTGTCCAATTTGAACTATTTATCCAAAGATTTTTCATGAAAAGGAAAAAAATCAAAATACCTTTAAAAAGAAACATAGCTTCTGAACTTGGTAGAGTTGATTTTGTTAGGGTTAGAGTAGATAAAGAGGTTGAACCCATAAGAATAACTGGAAGTGGTGTTATTTCCTCATTGATAAAAAGTGATGGCTATATTTTAATTCCAGAGAATGTTGAGGGCTATGAAAAAGGAGAGCTTGTAGATGTGTATTTATTATAAGTTAAGCAAAATTAAAAGATGAAAAAACTTCTGTAGAGTTAATGTAGTATTTATTGGGGTGATTGTTTTGGATGTATGGATTGATTTAACAAACGCTCCTCATGTGCATTATTTTTGCCAACTAATAAAAAAATTTGAAAAGGAAGGGATTGAGTATTTATTAACTTTTAGAGACTCGAAAAATTTGGCTAAATTAGTAGAAATTTACAATTTTGTTGGAAAATGCATAGGAAAGCATGGAAACACATTGAAAGATAAATTAATTTTTTATGCTGAGAGAGTTATTGGCTTAGCTGAGCTAATATCCAATATAAAGCCAAAAGTAGCCATAGCTAAACACTCTGTTGAACTGCCAAGAGTTGCTTTTGGTTTAAACATTCCAATAATTTTTGTTGTAGATAATGAACATGCTGAAGCTCAAAATAAATTAACTCTCCCATTGGCAGATGAGATTATTAAACCTATAGCAACAGATGAAAATAAGCTTAGGGATTTTGGAGGAAGAAATTTTATAAATTTTGATGGAACTTGTGAAGTGGCAAATGTAAATTCTCGGCTAAAGGGCTATTATCCAATAGATAATGAAATTTTAAAAAAATTGGGAATTTTAAATAATAATCCAACAATAGTTATGAGACCTTGCCCAAACTCTTCCTATTGTAATGGACATAAAGATATACTGCCAAAAATTATCAAAGAACTTCAAAAAAGAATTGATTGTAATATAGTTGTGTTTCCAAGAGATGAAAATCAAAAAGAAATATATAGGGAGCTTAATGTTATTGTTCCAAAAGAAACAATAGATGCTCTCTCTTTATTATATAATGCCGATTTTATGATTGGTGCTGGAGGAACAATGAATAGGGAGAGTGCTATTCTTGGAGTTCCTACAATATCTTGTTATCCTCAGGAATTACTTGGAGTTGATAAATATCTAATTGAAAAAAATAGAATGATTCATACAAATGATATTAAGGAAATAATAAGCTATGTTGAAGATAACTTAGGAAAGAAACTTGGAGTTATTCAATTAGAAGACCCAACTGATTTGATGCTTGAAAGAGTTTGTAATTATTTAAAAAAATAAGATAGATATTATTTCTTTGGAAATCTTCTATACAAACAATTTGGATAATTTGTGCATCCTAAAAACTCTCCCTTTCTTGTTCTAACTACTCTCAACTTAGCTCCACACCATGGGCAGGTGTTATCATCTATCTTTGACATTATATCCAATATAGCAGGATTTTTGTTGCATAATCTCTCTTTATTGCAAATTATTTTATTGTTTATGGTATCAACATACACAATGAAGTTTTTAAATAGATGAGAGTTTTCTAAGTCAATTATAACTTTGCCATTTTCAATTCTTATTCCCGGAGTTATTTGCATATTTGTTTTTATTGGAAGCAAATAGTAACCTTGTCCAGAATATTCTAAAATTCCCATATTGTATTTTATTCTCCCAATTAACCAATTGTAATCTCTATTAGCAATGAATCTTATTGTTTCTTCTATATTATCAAACATATTTTTCTCTTTTATGTTGTCAAGAACTTCTCTAATGAATTCATCTTCTTCATAACCTTTAGTGAGCATTTCTATAGCTTTTTCAATAAATTCTGTCTTATCAAATTTTATTAATAAGAGAAGCCCATTAAATGCATTTGCAACAACATATTTTTCTTTTTCAATAATATCTCTTCTATCAAAAATATAATAAATCCTTGCAAAAACTTGTTTTTGCCCTTTTGGTGAAACCACCTTTTTAATTTCAAACTCTTTGTTGTATGAATTTGTTATTCCATAATAAAAAACAGGCATTTTAGCATTTTCAAGTCCTATTATTGAAATAAATCCTTCTGGAACTTTCCAATTTTGTTCATAAGTTTCAGAATTTAGTTTTGTAGCATTAAAATGTAAATCTTTTGATAAAATTTTAAATAACTCATTTAAAGTCTCTTCCATACTATCCCCCCGTAAAATTTAAATTGTTAAACTAATATATATTAAATAATTAAAGTTATCAATTAGACATTTGGTTTTGGTAATGACTCATTTTCCGTCTCAACAACTATCAACAATGGCTTGTTCTTTTTTAGATAATTCTTAATTTCTGAGCTAATATCATCAGCTTTTTCAATGTAACAGTTATCTATTCCAAAGGCATCAGCTATTTTGTTAAAGTTAGGGTTTTTTATTCTACAAAACTCAGCTAAATTATTATTTTTCATCACAATCATTAAGATTTTTAAATCATATTCAGAAACAACTTGAAGTTCCTCTATATTCATCAAAAATCCGCCATCCCCACTAATTAATACAACCTCTCTATCGATGTTAAAATCAATAGTCCCAAATTTAACTCCAATGGATGCAGGCAAACCAAAGCCCATAGTTCCAAATGAATGTGAGGAAATAATATTTCTTGGAATAATGCAATTCTTTAATAAACATGTAAATACAGTATGTTTGCCCGCATCTGTAACTATTACAGCATCTTCTGGAATATTTTCAATAATTTCATTAATTTTGTTTGAATAATCACCAGAAGGTGAAAATTTGTTATTATTTTTAGTTATCCAATTGTTATTTTCTATGCTTAAATTTTCAAAAAATTCTTTTAACTCTTTGATATTTTTTAGTTTCAGATTTATATTTAAGGTTTTACTTAAAAGCTTTTCCCTAACACTTTCAACATAGGTATTGTAAGAGAGTGAAGAACCAATATTTATTATCTTATCTGCCTCTAATAAAGATTTTAAATCTCCTCTTCTACCAACTAAACCAATACAGTTATCTGCTTTTTCATTAATAACTCCTCTTGCTGGAAATGTTGTGGCTATAGGACAATTTATTTTTTGCAGAATTTTTGATATTTTTAGCATCTCTTTATAACTTAAAGTTCCAAATATGCCCTGTCCAATTAAAAATAGTGGTTTTTTGGCAGTTATCTCTTTTATATCATTTAAGGTATCTTCATTATCGCCCTTATTTATATCTATATATGCATTTGTATTTATATCTTTTGCCTCCTCTTTGTATAAATCTGCTGGAATATTTAGCTGAACTGGCTTTTTATTAGTTAAGCAGTCATTAAATGCATTAGCAACATAATTTATCTCTGCTTTATCAACAAAATATCCTTTATAAAAGTTTAAAAAGTCCATATTTATTTCTTGGAAGTAATTTTTGCCAATATATTTTCTCTGACATCTTCCAGTAATTGCCAATACAGATGAGTTATCTTTATATGCGTTAGCTATTGGTGTTGTTAAATTTGTGCTTCCAGGTCCTGCTGTTACTAAACAAACTCCTATATAGTTGGTTATTCTTGCATAGCCATCAGCCATGAAGCCAGCTCCTCTCTCATCCCTAACCATAATATTTTTTATACTGCTATTTTCAATCTCATTATACAACGGTAATATCTGCTCTCCAGGATAGGAAAATATAGTTTTTACATTTTTCTCTAAAAAATCTATCATAGCTTCTAAGAATTTAATAATCTCACCTTTGGTGATATTGTGGATAAGAGAATTTTAGTTAGATTGGCAATCTATCCTATTGCTTATATTATGTGGGGGGGATTGATGTGGTATTCTCAAATTATAGAGCCAATTGATGCAACTAATTTGTTATTAAAATTTCCCTTATGCAGTAAGGAATTTTATTTATTTCTGCAGTCATTACCAAGTATTGTTATTGAGTTTTTTAGAATTATTTATCTATATGGCTTTTCTTTTATGATTGTTGGAGGTATTGCTTATTATTTATTTATAAAGAAGGATTTTTTAAAGAGTGATATTATTTTAGTTGATTTAGCTTTAGGTTGGCTATTTGCAGGTTTGATATATACTATTGTTGTTGTTCAATCACCATTTCAAGTGGGTGTTGCTAAAGATTTAATAAATATGCATTATTTTTGGATATTTACAAAACCAACTTATGAAATTCCTTCATTACATACAGCATATTCTTTTTTATTGGCACTACATTTTAAAGACGAAAAACCCTTAAACTATATTTACTTTGCTTTGGCAATATTAATCCCAATCTCAACTTTAATTATGGGAATGCACTGGATTGTTGATGTTATTACAGGAATTTTGTATGGTTATGTTATATATAAATTCCCTAAAACTATTCATTTAAAGATTAACAAAGCATTAGATTTTTTAGCTGGGCATATAAAGCCATGTATTTCATGTGGAAAGTGTAAAAATTAATGAAAGGGATGATTATGAAAAGTACATCAAAAAACAAAACAAATAAAATAAATTTTGATGTTTATTTGGATGGAATAGCGTATCATTGCATAAAATGTGGATTCTGCTGTGATGCTCCAACAGTTACAAAAAAGGATTTAGCAAAAATAGCAGGATATCTAAAAATTCCACTTGCTGAAGTTTTTAAAAAATATGTTGGATTTTTTAATGGATATATTGGTGAGCTTAAAGAAGTTGGGGGGAAATGTATATTTTTGGATAAAAAAACCAAAAAATGTAAAATTTATGATGCCAGGCCTTTAATATGTAGGCTTAGGCCATATTCAGTGCAACTTAGAGATGGGAAGTTAACATTAACCTATGATATATGGTTTTTAAGGCATTGTAGAGGACTTTATTTGGGAGATGATAAAGTTGAAGATGAATATTTCAAATATGCTGAGCTTGTTTTGAAGTATTTGGGATTTGAGGAAAGTGTTGATGAAGAAGAGTTTAAAAAGGCTAAAGAGAGGTTATTGGAAGAATCTCTAAAATATAGAAAAAAATGAGATTAGTTTGTTTTTATTTATAGTTGTGTAAGAATATAAAAATATTTGCACATCCATAAGTATTTATACTACTTTTGACAAGGTTATTGTTGAGCAAGACGCGATGAAATATCTAAATACTACTTTGAAATTTGGTGAATTAAATGTTTAATAATAAAGGAAGAAGAAATGTAAGAAATAATGAAATTAGAAGAAATGTTCCAGTTAAAGAAGGTGAAACCTACACTGTTACAATTGAAGATATGGGTAGAGGCGGAGACGGAATAGCAAGAGTTGAGGGATTCGTTGTCTTCGTCCCTGAAACACAGAAAGGAGATACCGTAGATGTAAAAATAACAGCTGTAAAAAGTAAGTTTGCATTCGCAGAAAAAATTTAAAAACCATTTAAGGTTTAGCTAAACCTTTTTATTACTTTTTTACTTTTAAAATAATTTAAAGAATTTATACAAATTTGTAGAACTTTCCTGTGTAGCCAAGACTTTTTAAAAATTCAATGTCTTCTTTATTCAATTCATATTTTTTTGTTGGAGGGATTTCCTTTCCATCCCTTGCATATATAATTCCACCTTTCTTTTTAGCTCCTAAATATTTTCCAGCATTTCCATCAACGACTATTATTCCTTTTTTCATTTCAAAACCAGTAAAGTCATTAGTATTTCCGTTAATTATAACAGTTCCTCCATTTAAAACAGCTCCGGTATTTTTTCCAGCGTTCCCATTAACAATAACTTTTCCCTTTTTCATTAAAATTCCAGTGGATAAATCAACATCTCCATTAACTATAATTGTTTTATCTTCATTTAATCTTGCTCCAATAGTGTCTCTTTTTATTTTATCATTAATCTCCAAAACTCCTTTATTTTTATCAAATTTATTTGGCTTTAAGAGCTTTTCATCTCTGTATCTATATTCAACAAACTCTGTTATGGATATGAATTTTCTATAGCCCTTAATATCACTCTCAACTTCAATAACATTTCCCATTGGCTCTTTTATCTTATTTTTTTCATTAATATAAACGGTTCCAGACAACATGCTTATTCCAAATCTTGTATCAACATCACCATCTACTATAACTGTTCCTACTTTTATTCTTCCCCCACTTCCACCAAAATATTTTAAATCAACACCCATTGAAGAGCAAAATCTCTTTCCAACATTTCCTTTTATATAAACTATCCCGCCATTTTTCAAATGCTCTACAAGGGTTTTGAAGGAAATGTTTTCTTTTATTTTAGTTTCTGGATTAAAATTACTTTGCCATATAAAGTTGTAAGTGAAGTCACATAAACAATCTACTGGTTTATTTAATTCCAATGTTAAAATTTTATCTTTATTCTCATCTAAGAATTCATCCAATTTCTTTTTATTGGATTTTTTAAAGATATTGAATAGCATAAACCCCACCAAAATTTTATTTGTTCAATTTTATTTTTTGTTTTAAATTGTTATTTAAGGTTTTTATATTTGTAAATTTAAATTTATAAATATAAGATTCAAAAATAAAAAAATAAAAAAGAGAAAAAATTAATTTATTCTTCTTTTAATAATCCAGCAGCATCTAAAGCTAATTTAACCTCTTCTGTTGAAGCTCCTTTTGGAATATCAACTTTTTTCTCTGTTGGTTCTAAGTGTTTTATGTTGCATCTTCTTCTCTTAACTAATCCATCAACTATAACGAAGTTTTTATCTAAGATATCTACGATAACACAAACTTTTCCTGCTTCTCTTCCTGCTGTTTTTATACAAACTCTTCCTACTTCAATAGCTGGCATTTACCTCACCTCATTTTTGTTGTTGTGACTCTCGCGAATCACAACTCATCCTCCAATGAGGGAGGTTTAATATTGCCTACCTCTTTAAATTATCAATGGCAGAGGAGACAATATTAAACACTCCCTCCACATCCCATTTTGAAGTGTCAATAACCAAATCGTAAATGGATAAGTCATCTAAATCTATATTATAAATTTCTTTATATCTTTTTTTCTCACTTGCTTCTCTTTCAACCATCTTTTTTAAAGCAATTTCTTTATCTACACTTTCTCTTTTACTTATTCTTTCAGCTCTAACTTCAAGGGGGGCTTTAAACCAGATTGTTAAATCTGGCTTAATTCCATTTTTTAAAAGCATCCAGGCGGCTAATCTACCTTCTAACACAACATTTCCTTGCTTTGCTATCTCTACTTGCCTTCTATCTATCTCTTCATCGACTTCTTTATGCTGTTCTGCATACTTGCTGAATTCCTGTAAATCCATCCCCATCTCTTTTGCCATCTCTCTAAATATGAATCCTGCACATACGTGTCTTAAGTTATATTTCTCTGCTATCATCTTTGCAATTGTTGTAGTCCCTGTCCCTGGTAGCCCCCCAATGGTGATTATCATCTATTCACCCATCCAAAATGGATTAACCATTATGCAATCTTTTGTTATATAAACTTTATTGAAATTACTTCAAGTTCCTTGCTTTTTGAATCATTAATCTCTTTAAGCATCTTGGGCATAAGTAGCCTCCATAAGGTCTCTCAGGTCTTCTCTGTGATTTTGGTAATTTTCTAATCTCAACAGGTCTTCCTCTTGGAACTCCGTGTAATTCAGCTCCACATACAGCACATTTTGCCTTGTTTGGTTTTCTTCTCTTATAATGGATAACGATTCTTCCTCCTGGGGTTCTTCTGTATATCCTTCTATATGACCTTGACCTGTATCTTGGTGCTGGCATGTTTAGCTCACCTTTTAATATTGAATTTTGATAGTATTAGAATTAGCTGTTTTATTATTAACAAAAAATCGTAGTATATTTTTAAATGTTTTTTAATTTGCCATTAAAAATTTAATATCATTATACCATAAGAATTACTATTTAAAACTTTTGGTTGGTGAGCTTTATGTTGAAAACAAAAATCTGTGGAATAGAGTTCAAAAACCCTGTTTTTTTAGCAAGCGGGATAATGGGAGAGACAGGAAGTGCATTAAAAAGAATTGCCAAAGGAGGAGCTGGAGCTGTAACAACAAAATCTATAGGGTTGGAGCCGAATCCTGGACATAAAAATCCAACTATTGTAGAGGTTTATGGGGGCTTTTTAAATGCTATGGGGCTACCAAATCCTGGAGTTGATGAGTATTTAGAAGAAATAAAGAAGGTTAGAGATGAATTAAATAGAATGAATGTTAAAATTATTGGCTCAGTTTATGGAAAGAATGAGGAGGAGTTTGCTGAAGTAGCTAAAAAGATGGAGAAATATGTTGATATTATAGAGCTCAACATCTCTTGCCCTCATGCTAAAGGATATGGAGCTACAATAGGACAAAATCCAGATTTATCTTATAATGTTTGTAGGGCAGTTAAAAAGACAGTTAATATCCCAGTTTTTGCTAAATTAACACCAAATGTTACAAATATTGTTGAAATAGCCCAAGCAGTAGTAGATGCTGGAGTAGACGGACTTGTGGCTATAAATACAGTTAGGGGAATGGCTATAGATATTAAAGCAAAAAAGCCAATTTTGGGAAATAAATTTGGTGGTTTAAGTGGGAGAGCAATAAAGCCAATAGGTATAAAAGTTGTTTGGGATTTGTATGAGAATTTTGATGTACCAATCATTGGTGTTGGAGGAATAATGACTGGAGAGGATGCTATTGAATATATGATGGCTGGAGCTTCAGCTGTTCAAATAGGAAGTGGAGTTTATTATAGAGGATATGATATATTCAAAAAAGTTTGTGATGAGATAATAAACTTTCTAAAAGAGGAAAACTTAACATTGGAAGAGATTATTGGAATAGCTCATGAATAAATTTTTAATTTTTTATTTTTATTCTTCTTTTTCTTCAAATTCTTCTATACACTCATCACATAAGTATCTTCCTTGATACAATCTGACTCTCCCTTGATAGCCACAGTTTTCACATAACCCATTTATATACTCTTCCCTAAATTCATCAGTATCTAATGAAATAACTTCTCTCTCTTCTGGTTTTATTGATGCATATTCTGCAACTATCTCTAACAACTCTGGAGAAACTTTAACTATATCACTTTGGGTAACTATTCCCACTAATTCTCCGTCTTTTACAACTGGCAATCTTTTAATTCCATGAGTTGCCATTATCTTTGCAGCTTCAGTAATTGAAGCATTTTGAGGGATTGTAATTATCTTTTTACTCATCACTTCCTCAGCCAATACATCCTTTGGCTTTAAATTTTTTGAAACTACCCTTTTTACAATATCTCTCTCTGTTACAATACCAACTGGTTTATTGTTTTCTACAATAACAACAGCACCTATATTCTTTTCTGTCATTATATTGGCTATGTCATAGATTGACATATCTTTTGTAGCTGTAATTACAGGAAAACTCATAACCTCTGAAACAGGAATATCACATGCGATTTTCATACTCCCCACCCATAAACCTATCTAACAAATAACTCAATATTATAATTTATATACTTTATTATATTCTTTTAGATATTCCAAAATTTCTTTATGAATCTCATTTATTGACTTTTTTGTTGTATCAATAACTATAAAGTTGTATTCTTCAGCCAACTCTAAATATTTGTTTTGCACCTTCTCTAAAAAATCCTTTTTTTCAAATATGTCTTTTGTTTTAACTCTTTTTAATGCTGTCTCAATATCAACAATTAGCAAAAAAACAACATCTGGTTTTAAAGCATACCTATTTATTGATTTTATAAAGTCTTCATCAACTCCTGCAATGCTTTGATATGCTATTGAAGAATACAAATACCTATCACAAACAACATCTCTTCTTTTTAGCTCTTCTTTTATTAATTTAGTGTGCTCTACTCTATCAGCTGCAAATAATAAAGCTAAGGTTTTATCATCTACTTTTATTTTTCCAGATAATATTTCTCTTATTAACTTCCCTACCGAACTGTTTGATGGCTCACAAGTCCAAAATGCATTTAATTTTTTGGCTAAAAGTCCTGACTGAGTTGTTTTCCCACTACCATCTATACCTTCAAACACAATAAACATCTCGCTCACCAAAATGTATAAATAAGATTTATCATTATTAATCATTACAAATACCTTTATAAATTGGTGATGTTTATGGAACAATTTATTGGGATTGTCAAGGATATTCTTGTTTTTATTGCTTCATTTGGTATTTTATTAGCTTCTTATAGGTTATGGATAGAGAAAGATAGAAAAAACATCATTTATGCAAGAATCCATATCTTAGGAGTTATTGACTGTGCATGCTTTTTAATTTTTATAGCTTTGGGAGAACCTCTTTTAGCATTTGTTTATTTAATTTTAGCTCCATTCTTAGCTCATGCAATTGCAAATGCTGCATATAATGATAAGTTGTCTGAATAAATAAAAATTAATAGTGATAATGGGAAAATAGTTAAAACTCTCTTTCAGTTGAAAACTCAAACTCTTCTTCTCCAAACAATTTTCTAACCATCCAGTCAGCATCAAACTCAATTAAATCTGAGTATCTTTGCCCAACCCCTAAATATAGAATTGGTTTTCCAATTGCATAACCTATTGAAAGAGCTGCCCCTCCTTTAGCATCGGCATCTACTTTTGTTAAGATAATTCCATCGATATTTACTGCATTGTTGAATTCCTCTGCTTGATATACAGCATCATTCCCAGTTAAAGCATCTCCAACAAATATAACCAAATCTGGCTTTGTTACTCTAACCACTTTTTTAATTTCTTCCATTAAGTTGGTGTTTGTTGCCTGTCTTCCTGCTGTATCAGCCAAAACAACATCAATTCCTCTTGCTTTAGCATGCTGTATAGCATCGTAAATAACTGCCGCAGAATCAGCTCCCTGCTTATGCTTAATAACTTTAACTCCAACATTTTTAGCATGCTGTTCTAATTGCTCAATAGCTCCAGCTCTGAAAGTGTCTCCTGCAGCTAATACAACACTATATCCCTTTTGCTTTAATTTATATGCTAATTTAGCTATGGTCGTGGTTTTTCCAGTTCCATTGATTCCAACAAATACAATAACTGTTGGTTTTCCTTCTGCCTTATTCTTTTTGATTATCTCTTCAATATCAATTTTTTCCTGGGATAGGATATTTTTTATAGCATTTTTTACAGCATTTATTGTAATTTCCTCTACATTATCATTGGGGGATATTTTTCTTCCAACTAATTCGTTTTTGATATTCTCAATTAACTTTTCTACGACTTCTAATGCAACATCTGCCTCTAAAAGCTCTATTTCTAACTCTTCTAACACATCTTCTATATCTTCCTCTAAGATGACAACTTCTTTTTTAAGAACTTTCTTAATAGCCCTTGTTAAACCAAATCTATCAAAGAAACTTATTTTTTTCTTTTCTGTTTCTTCTTTAATTTCTTTAACTTCTTCTTTATCTTCTTCTACTTTTTTAGGAATTTCTGTTTTTACAATTTCAGTTTTTTTAATTTCTGGTTCTGTTTTTTCTTTTTTTATTTCTTCTTTTTTAGATTCTCTTCTAAATAAATTTGTTAGAGAAATTTTTGGTTTTTCTTTCTTTTCTTCTTTAACTTCTTCAGCTTCTCCTTTATTGTAGATTTTTTCAGTAATTTTTGATGCTGTTTTCAAAAGTTTTTCTTTTAATTTTCCAAACATTAGTAATCCCTCCATAACAATATACGAAATAAACATTTTTTGTTAATCTGGATTTTTAATATTAAATCTTATATAAACCTAGTTACAAAATATTAATATATTTTTTTATTGATTTATTTTTAGGTGGAAATATGGAATGTATTTTAAAACGAGAAAAGATTAAAGAATTAATTAAAAATGGTAAGATAGATAATGCCTTACAAATCATTGAAGAAGACCCTTCATCATTAGAGGAAATATATAGTTTTTTACATTGTAATGATAATCAGTTGAAGATTAACTGTTTAGCAGTTTTAAGAAATTTGTATCTAAAAGGGAAAATACAAATAACTACATTAATTGAACGTTTAGAAAATGTATTTTCAGAAAACGATAAAGAGATAATTTCAGACGCTTTCTTATTTTTTAAAGAAATTTCTGAAGTATATGAAGAAGAGATATTGAAAATGGAAGAGTTAAAATCTAAAAAAGAAGATGATTGTAATAATGAAGAGGATAGAAATGACCTACCCAACACGAAACGAGATAAAATAATAATATTTGATATTTTGAAAGTAATAGAAAAAAATGAAGAACTAAAAAAGACACAAATAATGTATGCTGCAAATTTAGATTGGAAAACATTTAATAGGTATATTACTTATTTATTAAATAATAAATTTATTAAAAAAACAGATGGGACTTATATATTAACACCTAAAGGTAAGTTATTGTTAGGGAAAATTAGAGAAGTATTTGAACTAATTTATCCAGATAAATAAATGTATAGTTGGATACATTATTTGTATCTTTTTTTACTTTTTGTGGAAAATTTAAAATTTATGGATAAAACCCATGTTTTTTCTATATGCTTTACGTTCATAAACTATATTAACAAAATACACAATATAGTATAATCACAAATGTGGGGAGGGGTGGTAAAAGAGTAGAATTCAACAATACACATACTAAATTGCTAAATCTACTTGATTAGTTTAATTAGTAGGGCTTTAAAATATTAAGTATAATTTTTAGTTGATGCAATATTTTCAATTATAACGGGGTGTTTAAAAATGAAAAATGCTAAAAGATATGTACTGTCTTTGTTACTCTCTATAATCATGGGAGTTGCGGTAATGGGCTCTGCATTTGCTCATTCAGGTTATGGAACAGGATATACCGAAGGGTATAATACCTGTGTAACTGTATGTAATTACCCTCCTGAAATTGACTGCAATAGTTACGAACTTAAAATAACAACTCTACAAGGATGGAAAGTATATGAATACAAGAATACAACCGGAGTAACTCCTAAGCTTCTAAGAAGTGATGCTTTAATGGCTTATGCATACACTGGAGAGGGAGTAACTTTCTATATAAATGTTAGCGACCCTAACGGAGTGCAAGATTTACAAGCAATGGGTGCTGGAGTAGATTTCTTATTAGTTCCACAGGGAGGAAATCCTAAAAATCCAACATACACAATCCCAGCAGGATTTGACCCATCAACAACTACTTCAACAGGCGCAACATTCTACGCACAATGGACAGTCCCTGCAGGAGCATACGGATGCTTCGATGTCTATGTTAAAGCAAGAGACGGAAAACATGGACATGGACATGGAAAATGCACGAGACCGGTATTAAAGGGTAAAATATTCTTAAACCCAATGGTTGGAATAGAGATTACAAAAGATAACGATAGATTTGAACCAAAAAATAACGATGGAAATGCAAATTATGCTCAATTTACTGGATTATGTTTCGGTAAGACAACTCCAGGAGCTACTAATGTCTCTGCAAAAGAGAATGTTGTAACAATCCACAATATCGACCCAGACAATGTAGGAACTCAGATGGCAGTATTCGTTTCAGCAACCTCAATGACACAGTCAAAAGGAACTGGAATAATTCCAGCAGAAAATATTAAAGCACATGTTATAAAGGCAAACAACGTAGCACAGAGCTACAGTGTTCACTTACAAAACAATGCCAGAGTATTATTATGGCAACCACTCAAACCATGCGACACAAATGCTTTAGAGGTTAATTTCACACTCGATGTCCCAACACCATTGCCAAGCGGTCACTACAAAGGTTCAATTGCATTCTATGGACTTGGACTCTAAATCCCCAAATTTTTAATTTTTTTAAATTTTTAGATATTATGGTGATTACTTATGAAAAATTTTTCTGTAATTTCTGGTTTATTAGCAATTATATTTATTACTTTAGCTATTTCACAAGTTAATGGTTTAAGTGGGGCTATAACTCCACCAAAAATTGATATTATGGCTAATGCAAGTAATGGATTTCCTCAGGATGTAAATAGTATCATTTATATAAAAAATCCTAATGACTTTCCAGTTAGGGTAGAAATCCTTACAACTGGTGATTTAAATAATTCTGAAAAAGTAGAAGTTAAAATTAATGAAAATAACTTCACATTAAAACCAGGAAGAACTGTTAGAGTAAATATTACGTTTACTGTAAAAGAAAATGACAAATATGAAGGAAATATTTTAACAAAAATTAGTCCATTGGATTATGGAGATAATAAAGAAGGTGTAAGTCTAAAAGCGAGTGTAGTTTTACCTACAAAAGTTGCGATAATGGTAGTTGATAGTGAAAATTATATAAAAAAAATGGCAATTACTGCAGTTTTAATTATGAGTATGTTGGGAATGGGAATCATGCTTATTAGAAAGTATATTTAATTTGAATTTCTTTTAAAAGCTATTTGGTGTTTAAAGTGGTAGTATGAAAATTCTTCCAACTCTTTCAAATAACAAAAATAAAAGATATAAGAGGTCCCCATTTGAAGTGATTTTTGAAATATTGCATACCATTAAAGAGGGGGAGCAAATAAAGACAAGGATTATGTATGCTGCAAACTTGGATTGGAGAAATTTCTCAAGATATATGGATTTTTTAATTGATAAGGAGTTTATTAAAAAGAATAAAGATGACAAATTTGAACTTACAGAGCTGGGGAAAAAGCTATATTTTTATTTATGTGAGTTGTTTGAGATTATAAACTGTAAACCTTAAATCTCAAATTGTGAGGGATAGATATGAAAAAATTTGGAATACTTTTATTTTCAGACATTGTTAAAGAATGCATGAATGGAGATGAATTTGCAAGAGAAATTATTGAAGATTTGCTTAATTTTTTAATAAAATTACGGATTTGGAGATGGAAATATTTGTTATCACAAAATCAAAAAAATGAAATTCAAATGTCAGAGTTGTTACCACTAATAAAAGAAGAGAAAGAAGAAATTGACAGATTATTTTCGTTCCTATATAATACAGATATCTCTGTTGAGAATAGAATTGAAATTCTAATGTTATTAAAAGAATTTGTGAAAGAGGAAATTAAATGGATTTTAATGGATGCTAACCAGGTTAATCTTGTAAGAAAATAATGCTTTTTTACATAAATAATTTTAACAACATTGTAAAATTCTACCATTTTAATTATGTAACTATAAATTTAAATTTACAGATTATAGAAAAGTTTATATAGAACTTCAAAAACACAATTTATATAGAAAACTAAAAGAGAGAGGTGGGGGACATGTTTGGAAGAGACCCATTTGATTCATTGTTTGAAAGGATGCTTAAAGAGTTTTTCACAACACCAATGACTGGAACCACAATGATTCAAAGCTCAACAGGAATTCAAATATCTGGAAAAGGATTTATGCCTATCTCAATTATTGAAGGGGATAAGCATATAAAAGTTATTGCATGGTTGCCAGGGGTTAATAAAGAAGACATAGTTTTAAATGCAATTGGTGATACATTAGAGATTAGGGCTAAAAGAAGTCCATTAATGATAACTGAAAGTGAAAGAATTATTTACTCAGAAATTCCAGAGGAAGAAGAGATTTACAGAACAATAAAACTTCCTGCTAATGTTAAAGAGGAGAACGCATCAGCTAAATTTGAGAATGGTGTTTTAAGTGTTACTTTACCAAAGGCAGAATCTTCAATTAAGAAAGGTATTAACATTGAATAATTTACTTATTTTATTTTTATATTAAATTACATCTATAGAATCATATATTTAAATTAGGTGAAGAAATGATAAAGAAAAAGCACTTAGAGATGATATTGGATTCTTTAAAAAGGCATCCAAACCCAAAAGTTGATTTAGAACAATATACAATAGATGGAAAGTTAGCATCTGACATTTTATTTTTTGCAGTGAATGATTTTTATGGCAATGTTGTTATTGATTTAGGATGTGGAACTGGAAGGTTAGCTATAGGTAGCAAAATTTTAGGAGCTAAGAGAGTTATTGGTGTAGATATTGATAAAGAAAGTATTGAAACTGCAAAAGAAAATGCTAAAAAGCTGAATGTTGATATAGATTTTTATTGCATGGACATTAGGGATGTTGATGATGAATTTTTAAATAACGTGCTTGGAGAGGATAGAAATTTAAAGAAGGTTATTATTCAAAATCCTCCTTTTGGAGCTCAGAAAAAACACGCTGATAGGATATTTTTAGATAAAGCATTAGAAATTGGGGACATAATTTATACTATCCACAACTACCCAACAAAAGATTTTGTTATGAAGTATGTTGAAGATAAAGGAGGGAAAATAACTCATATCTATGAAGCGTTTTTTAGAATTCCCGCAATATATGAATTTCATAAGAAGAAGGTTGTAAATATTCCTGTAGTTGTTTTTAGAATAGAGATATAGCATTATATGTTTAAATATTCAATGACATTTATCACGCGGAATGTTCCTTATTTTCAATTTAAAGCTTTCTAAAAACTTATTTTTCAATTTTAATAATTTTTATCAAATTTCTAAGGTTAGTTATTTTAAAGATTTTATTTACTTGGATTTATTAAATTATAGAGATTTTTAAGAAATTTTGGATAATTATTTTTAAATTAAAATTTCCCCGATAATTAAGAAGTTTTTAAAAATCCATAAAATTTATATATGGTTAAGATAAAGAATAACCTTAGATTAAAAACTTCGAGGGTTTATAAATAATAAGGTTAAAATCAGACCGATTCGGTATGGAAACTAACTCCCACCTCCTTTTTTATTTTTTTAACCACTGTTAAAATCAGACCTCTTGGAGGATGGAAATACTCAACAATAAAAATAAGGAATGACTAATAATAAACCTTACAAACAATTGGATTTTTTAAGATGGATAAAGCATCATCTAACGTCTCTTTTTTTGAAATACAAAATAAAGTATTTCCTAACATAGATTGAGAAGCTCCAACTGTAAATTTTAAATCTTCACAGATATCTAAAATTTTTTCATTTATAAGCTCTGTATTTACAGCAAATTTGTATGAGAGATTAACAAAATTTTCCAAAGTGGGATTTTTTAAAAGCTCATTTAAACATCTCTCTCCATATTCGTTTATCTTTTTAATCCATTCTTCATTTGTTATTATCTCTTTTGTCTCTTTTTTTCCAAAAATTTCAATTATAATATAATAATCATCATTAACAGCGATTTTTTCAACATTTATAGGAAATCCAGGAGCTTTTCTTATAACGAATCCTTTTGTATATTGAGCTATCACATCCCCTAATCCAGTTCCGCACTCTACTTCACTTATATGAGCTATCTCTACATAATTTTCATTTAAATTTAGTGTTTCATTTAATTTTTTAGCTAATATTAAAGCACACCCTCCAGACATTCCTAATCCACTACCTAAAGGAAAATCAGATGAGAATATTATATCATAATCATCATTATATCCAAATTCTTTATAATATTCAACAACCTTTTTAACAACACAAATATCTACCTTTTTATCATTATAAAAAACATCTCCGTTTCCCTTTTTTAGCTCAATATTGACTCCTCTATTTATGGTGATTCCAGCACCTATAGAACCAGTTTTTAACTTATTAGAGGATTTACAAATTGCAAAAAATCCCGTTATATGCCCTGGAGCAAACATAACTCAACCTCCTTAATTACTTAAAAAATAGTTTAAGTTCATGTTTATCAGTTTGTGTAGTTTAAAATAGTTTATAAAATTATTGTTATACAATAAAAAAAGATTTCAAATTTTTAATTTTCAAATTTATCTTCCAAACGCTCTATACGCTATAGGGCTACTGCCCTATTGGTATACCGGGATGCACTACCTCGCTACGCTCGGCAGTGCCTCTTCTTTATTTGTTCTTATCTTCCAAACGCTCTATCGATAATTATATCTACAATCCTATCATCAGCACCTATTGGTTCTCTGTAAATAATTTCAACATCTTCTGGAATCTCTAACTTTTCATGTTCGTGATGATGGTGATGATGGTGATGGTGCCCATGGCCGTGTTCATGATGATGGTGTTCATGTTCTTCATCATCATTAATTAACCCTAACAACCTTGGAATATCTCTTGTTGTATGGATTCCATGAGCTAAGAAAACAGGAACAACAATAATTTTTTTAGCTCCCTGCTCAATTGCTTTTTTAACTGCTTGTGGAATTGTAGGTTCATTAAATTCCATTAAACCTATTTCAACAATTGGAAATATATTTTTTTCTTTAACCTTTTCGGCTAATTTTACTAAAAGCTCTTTACTATATGGTAGTCTACTACCATGCCCTACCAATACCAATGCTTCCATAACCTCACCATTATTATTTTACGTGGTAGAGTTCATACTAACTATTATATATATTTTTTTCATTTATTTATGAATTTAATTAAAATCAAATTATGGAGGAGTAATGCATGGACACTTCTAAATTCATCTTAATTGTGGCAATAATAATTTGGCTAATTTTATATGTTATTAGGGATTCAATAAACTTAAAAACCTATGGAGGAATTTTTGGAATTTTAAGAACTAAATTGGGGTTAAAAACAATTGAAAAATTAGGAAAGTATAAAATTTGGCAGAAAATAGGAATTATCTCTATACCAATATGTGTAGTACTTGGGTTTATTATGCTTTTCAATATAATAGCTATGAGTATAAAGCTGTTATCAGGAACTCTGCCAAAAGAAGCGGCAAAACCAGTAGTGTTTTTGTTTGGAGAT
This sequence comes from Methanocaldococcus bathoardescens, assembly GCF_000739065.1. Classification (GTDB taxonomy): domain Archaea; phylum AGJL01; class Methanococci; order Methanococcales; family Methanocaldococcaceae; genus Methanocaldococcus; species Methanocaldococcus bathoardescens. The sequence goes on from NZ_CP009149.1 coordinate 1,238,571, forward strand.
GTAATTCCATGGATTCCAGGGATTATAGCTCTATTAATAGCAATTTCAGTACATGAATTAGCACATGGTATATTTGCAAGGTCTTTTGGAATTAAGGTTAAAAGCTCAGGAATTTTATTATTATTGGGTCTTCCATTGGGAGCTTTTGTTGAATTAGGAGATGAGTTTAAAAATGCAGAGAAAAAAATTAGAGGAGCTATTGCTTCAGCAGGACCATTAGCAAATTTATTGATTTTTTTAATATCAATTCCACTACTTTCATTTAGCTACACATTACCAACAGAGTTAAAAATTATTGATGTTAAAGAGCCAGCATCTGAGTTTTTACAAAAAGGAGATGTTATTTATGAGATTAACGGTAAAAAAATAAATTCATTAGAAGATTTTAGAGAATTTGCCAAAACCATAGAACCAAATAAAGAGTATGAAATAAAAGTTTTGAGGGATAATAAAATACTGACGTATAAAATTATTAGCTCTGATGAAGGAAAGATTGGAGTTATGGTTTCACCAACAAAAAATACAGCACTATTCATAAATACAATATACTGGACTTATTGGTTTAACTTTTTATTGGCTTTATTTAACTTACTTCCAGCAATGCCTTTAGATGGCTTTCACGTATGGAATGCTTTCCCAGAATTATTAAAAGAGAGAAAAAATAGATTTATTGCAAAGATTGGACAGATATTAGAATTGTTTATAAATGAAAAAACTTTGGGCTCAATAACCCTTTTGGTTTGGTGGATTATTCTTGGAAGTATATTATATTCGATGTGGTAGGATTTAATTTCTCTTTATTTATGAGGCATTGCCGAGCGTTAGCGAGGCAATGCATCCTATCCCAATAGGGCGAAGCCCTATGGTTCGGGAAGTATTTTATATTCAATGTGGTGAAATATATGGATATAATCAACTTTTATCTTTATGGATTTGTTTCCCTTTTTATTACAATAGACCCAATTGGCTTAATTCCAATAGTGCATTCTTTAACATATCCTTATCCAAAAGAGCAAAGAATTAGAATTATTAAAAAGGCAATTATCTCATCAACTACAGTTTTGTTGCTATTTGCTTTATTTGGAAATTATATTTTTGGTTATTTTGGGATTACAATAGATGCTTTTAGAGTGGCTGGAGGGATTTTGCTATTTAAAATAGCTTGGGATATGCTTCATGCAGAAATTCCAAAAACAAAGCATAAACCAGATGAAAGATTAGATATTGAAGATATTGACAGTATAGTTTATGTTCCATTGTCTATTCCTTTAATCTCCGGCCCTGGAGCTATAACAACAACTATGATTTTAATTAGCAAAGCCCAAAGTATTTTAGATAAAGGGGTTGTTGTTTTATCTATACTATCAGCTATGTTAGTTTCTGGAATCATTTTATCATTAACTGACTTTATAATTAGAAGAGTTAATATATATGGAATTAACGCCTTTGTAAGGATTATGGGATTGTTATTGGTGGCAATTTCAGTTCAAATTATATTTATTGGGATAGTTGGGCTATATAATAGCATTAGTGTTCAATAAATTATCTCTTTTCTTTATTTTCTAACATTTTCTTTAATTCTTTCATTTTTGGTGGCAATTTTTTCCATCTCCAAAAGCCTCTTAAAATCTCATCTTCATCATAACCAAATTTTTTCAAAACATTAACCCATTTATTAAACAACTCTGGATAAAGTTCTCTAACTCTTAAAAACTCAGAATTTAATGTAGCTGGGCACATATAGCAGCCAATTCTTTCAAATCCTTTATCATAAAGCTCATTATAAATAATATCATTTAAGTATATCCAGCTCCAGACATCAGTTCCTTTCCAATCTAATATTGGGAAAACGTTTATTTGATTTTCAATAAATCCACTTTTTCTCTCATAACTTAATTTTCCTCTCGCAAAGCTTTCATATTTTCTTGAACCGTCGATTGTATAAATTCTCTTATATTTCTTTAAATACTCTTTTAACGGCTCTAATTTGCAAACACTATTACACCATCTATAATCTTTGGTAGGTATTCCTTCTTTATCTAAATATTCCCAGAAATCCTTTCCTTTTAAAACAACTAAATTTAAATCATACTTTTCAGCAAATTTTTTAGCAAATTTAATAGTGTCTTTAAATTCTAAACCAGTATCTATAAAGATAACTTCCAAATCATCTATAACTTTATTAGATAGCAAAGTAGAGACAGAAGAATCTTTACCACCGCTAAAAGAGGCGTTTATAGCATAACCTTTATCTTTACATTTTTCATAATACCTTTTTATGATTGATAATGATTTTCTCTCTAATTTTTTAATTCTTTCATGATTTTTTCTTAAATAATCTTCAATTTTTTCAAATTTAATCTCTTTTTTTAGAGTTAGGTCTTTGATTTTTAATGTTTCTCCTTTTTTAACTGCTACACCAACATAATTTTTCATTTTTACTCCAACATATTCATTCTCATCAATATTTTTAAGCTCTTCAGGATTTTCAATTAAATCAATTGGGACTTTTTTACCCTTTAACCTTCTTTTTGTTGGTTTTATTTTAATTTTTGGCTCTTCTATTAAATAATAAGGGGCATAGGGATGAAATTTCCAATCTAAGTCAATTAAATCAAATTCTAATATTCCAATGCACTCTCCATTAATAAAAACTTTCTTTCTGTAATCTAATCCGCCAATTTTCTTTAAAATTATCGCTAAATCATGAGAGAAATTTTTATTAAGTAGTTTGTTTAAAATATCTATTTCAAACTTAGAAGCAAATTTATCATCCATTTTAATCACCTAAGTTTAATAGGACTTTCGCAGTTTATATATTTAATAAAGGTATTTGGATGCCTTTAGGCATCAGTTCCTTAAAAAATTTTATTTCTGCGAAAGTCCTATTTAAATTAATCACAATTAAATATTTTTAATGTTAATGCTTCAAATAAAAATATTAGGTTAAATTTTTTATTTACAATATAGAAAATCATAAAATTTTCAGTGAAACTATGGAAAATTGGATTGAATTAAAAAAAGGAGCTAAAGTATTAGAAAAAAACAAAAACAACAAAATTTTGATAGTTACACATATAGATACTGATGGATTAACATCAAGAGCTATTTTGCAAAAATTAGCTGAGAGATTAAACTTAGATGCAGATTTTATGTTTTTAAAGCAAATTACCATAGAAACAATAAATGATATTCCATTTGAAGATTATGATTTAATAATTTTTGCTGACTTAGGTAGTGGGCAACTAAAGATGATTAAAGAAAAATTGGATGAGCTCAACTTATCAGATAAAAAAAACAAAATTATCATCTTAGACCACCACCAACCTGAAGAGATAAAGATTCCTGAAACTATTGTTCATATAAACCCACTAACAATAGGAAAAAGTGGAGCTGAGATTTGTGGAGCTGGTGTCTCTTACTTATTTGCGAAAACAATCAACAATGAATGGATTGACTTAGCTAAATATGCTGTTTTAGGAGCTGTTGGTGATATTCAAAACATAGAGGGAAAATTAACAGGCTTAAATAGAAAAATACTATCTGATGCCATTATGAGTGGAGATATTAAAGTAGCAACTGACTTGCAGATGTATGGTAGGCAAACGAGGCCTTTATTTGTATCTATGAGATATTGGGCGGATATTAGGACTGATTTACTAAACAATGATTCAAGAATAATAAAATACATCCAATACATAAATAAAAAGTATGGTATTGAAATAAACCCAACAATGAGAATAGCAGAAATTCCTTTTGAATACAAAAAGATTATTGGAAATGAACTTTTAATAAAATGCTTAAACTATGTTCCAAACCACTGGACACCTTATGTCCCAAAGGTCATATTTGGAGAGGTTTATGAATTTAGATATGAGGAATTTGGTTCTCCATTGAGAGATTTGGAAGAGTTCTCAACCTGTATAAATGCATGTTCAAGATATGGGGATTATGAAACTGCTTTAAATGTGTTGATGGGAGATAAAGGAAAATACTATAGTAGAATGCTCTCAAATTTAAGAAAGCATAGGAATAATTTAAGAGAGGCATTGGAGCATGTAAAGAATGATGTTGAGATAATTCAGAAAGAAAACTTCCAATACTTTGAGACAGATAAAATTATGCCAAATATTATTGGAATCGTTGCTGGAATGAGTTATTCTATTGAAGAAGTGGATTGGATGAAGCCAATATTTGCAATAACAGAGGATGATAATGGCTATAAGGTTTCTGCAAGATGTCCTAAGCTTTTATGCTTTGCTGAAGATGTAAATTTAGCTAAGGCAATAAAATATGCTTCAGAAAAGGTTAATGGTAGTGGGGGAGGGCATAAGTTTGCTTGTGGGGCATATATCCCAGATAATAAGAGAGAGTTTATAAAATATATTGAGATTGCTCTTAAGTAATAATTTTTAAATAATTATTCTTTTCCAAGGCATTTTATCTATTTTTTCTAAGTATTTATCTAATAATTTATCTTTTTTTAATGCACTAATTAAGCTTGTTGGATTTTTTGAGTAATCTAAGTATTTATTTAATATCCCATCTCCCCTTGCCAACACACACTGGCAAATCATGGAGTTGAAGTTCTCATATTCTACTCTAATATTTTCTTTTTTTAAAGATTTTTCAATATACTTAATTTTTTTCTTAGATGATAAATCAAACTCTTCACATTCAAAATCTGTATGAGGTTTTGGAATCATTGGATTAATTGAGATTTCAACCTTCCTAATTTCTCTTTTTATCTTCTTTGTTAAATTTATCAGTTCTTCAATATCTTCATCTGTTTCTGTTGGAATTCCAACCATAAAATAGAGTTTAATCTTATCAACGTTGTATTTCTTAGCTAAATCAACCGCATTAGCTATGTCTCCCTCTCTAATATCTTTTTTTATAAATTCCCTTAACCTTTCACTACCTGCTTCTGGAGCAATTGTTAGAGTTTTTGGCTTTAAAATTTTCATTAAATCATCGTTTAAAGTATCCGCCCTTAAAGATGAAGGAGATATTTGAATATTTTTCTCATCTAAAAAGTTGCATAGTTCAACTATATATTTATAATCTCCAACTGATGGAGCTATTAGAGCTACTTTATTAACTTTATTAACCGTAACTCCTTCTTCTGCCAAATACATTAAATCATCAAGCTTTCTAAACCTTGGTGGATAATAGATAGCTCTTGCTAAGCAAAATCTACACCTTCTTGGACAACCTCTTCCAATCTCTAACAAAAAGGATTTTCCATAAGCTCCTTCTTCAGAAGTTGGCTGATATATTGGGTAATCCTCAACTCCCAATTTTTTTGGATATATTCTTTTAACCTTCTCTTTTTCTAAAAATTTTGAATAAACTCCTTCAACATCAAACTCTCTATTTATAACTTTTAACATTACATCACTATTCTCAATCTCTCCAACGATAAATGCATCAAAAAATTCAGCTATTGGGAAGAAATTTTCCATTACACATGGCCCTCCAGCAACAAAAACGGCTTTAGGGTTGGTTTTTCTTAAATCTTTAACTATCTTTATTGCATTAAAGTAATCATTTTCATACTGCAGAGTGATAAAAATTGCATCAAAATTTCTTATTCTTTCATAATTCTCTAAGAAATACACTCCTACATTTAAATCTCTATATTTGCTTAGATGATTAGCCAATACATGCACAGCTAAGCAAGAAATCCCGGCTTTAAATTTGTTTGGATAGATTATAGCAACGTTTTTTATCATTTTAATCACAGATATTATTTATTGACTATCTAACACATTAACAACGTCACCAACAACTATAACTCCCGGTGGTTTAGCTCCTTCTTTCTTAGCCTTTTCAACAATATCTCCCAAAGTTCCTTTAATGATTTTTTGATTCTTTGTAGTTCCTTCCATAATAATTGCTACTGGTGTATCTTTGCTTCTCTTTGGGTTTTGTAATAGCTCTTTAACCAAATTCTCCAAATTAGTTATTCCCATTAAAATTACAATGGTGTCGGCGTTTAATTTACTTAAATCAACCTGTTTCTCTTTCTTATCCTCTGCTTCATGTCCAGTAACTACTGTAAATGAAGTAGCAACCTTTCTATGCGTAACAGGAATTCCAGCAACTTCTGGAACTGCTATAGCTGACGTTATGCCTGGAATAACTTCATAAGGTATATTATGCTTTTTTAGCTCTAATATTTCCTCCCCTCCCCTACCAAAAACAAATGGGTCTCCACCTTTTAATCTAACAATCAACTTTCCTTCTTTTGCTTTTTCAACCAATATTTTATTAATCTCTTCCTGCTTAAATGAATGTTTTCCTTTTCTTTTTCCAACATAAATTAATTCAGCATCTTTTTTAGCATAATTTAACAACTCTTTTGATATTAAGTCATCATAAACAATAACATCTGCTTCTTTAATAGCTTTTAAACCTTTTATTGTTATTAACTCTGGGTCTCCTGGTCCAGCTCCTACTAAGATAACTTTGCCTGTCATTCTTTCACCACAAATTTTTATATTTTTTAGCATTAAAATAACTTTAGCTTTTATAGGATTTTCGCAGGAATAAATGTTTTATTGAATATTGATGCCTTTTGGCATATAAATTCCAAAAGTTAATATAGAAACTGCGAAAGTCCTATATTAATACTAATTTTTATGGGATGGTTATGAGCTATAGGGTAGGGATAGATATTGGGGGAACATTTACAGACCTTGTTTATTTTGATGAGCATAGCAAAGAATTTCATGTAGTTAAAGTTCCAACAACACCAAAGAATCCTGCATTTGGGGCAATAAATGCAGTGAAGACAGCTAAAATACCATTTGATAAGATAAATATTCTGATTCATGCAACAACCTTAGGAACAAACATGTTTTTAGGGCAAGAGCATTTAACTCCACCAAAAATTGCACTAATTACAACAAAGGGGTTTAGGGATGTTATTGAGATTGGTAGGCAGAGAAGACCTAAGCTGTATGATTTGTTCTTTGAAAAACCTAAGCCATTGGTAAAAAGAAGAGATAGATATGAGGTTGAAGAAAGAATAGATGCAAGTGGAAATATTGTAATTCCATTAAATGAAGAAGAATTGCAAAAATAGCTGAGATAATTAAAAAAAGAGGTTATGAAGTTGTTGTTATCTCTTTTTTACATAGCTATAAGAATCCAATTCATGAAAAGAGGGCAAAGGAAATAATAAAGAATCTTTGTCCTTCTGTAGATGTTATAACTTCTCATGAAATTGACCCAGAATATAAAGAATATGAAAGAACAAGCACAACCGTAGTTAATGCTTATCTAAAACCATTAATGTCAAATTATCTAAAAAACTTCATAGATTCTTTAAAAAATGGAGGATTTAATGGGAAATTTTATATTATGCAAAGTAGTGGGGGAGTTTCTAATATAAAATATGCCACTAAAAAACCTGCAGCGTTTATTGAATCTGGACCAGCAGCTGGGGCTATTGCAGTAGCTTATTTCTCAAAAATTTTAAATGATAACAAAGTTATCGGCTTTGATATGGGGGGAACAACTGCCAAGGCATCAACTATAATTAATAGTTCCCCATTAGTAACGAATGAGTATGAAGTTGGAGGAGAAATTCATGCTGGAAGATTAATTAAAGGTTCTGGTTATCCAGTTAGATTTCCATTTATTGATTTGGCTGAGGTTAGTGCTGGAGGAGGGACAATAGCGTGGGTTGATGAAGGTAACGCCTTAAGAGTCGGCCCAATAAGTGCTGGAGCAGACCCAGGGCCTGTTTGTTATGGAAAAGGAAATGATAAGCCAACAATAACTGATGCTAACCTAATCCTTGGTAGATTGGGAGAGAAGCTTAGTGGAGGATTATTAACATTAAGAAAAGATTTGGCTGAGAAGGCAATATTAAAATTGGCAGAAAATATTGGAGAAAGTGTTGAAGAAACTGCTTATGGAATAATAAGGCTGGCAAATACAACAATGGCAAAGGCATTGAGGATAGTTACTGTTGAGAGGGGCTATGACCCAAGGGACTTTGTCATGTATGTGTTTGGTGGAGCCGGCCCTTTACATGGAGTTGAGTTAGCAGAGGAAATGGAGATTAAATCAATCTTAATTCCTCCTTCATGTGGAGTTTTCTCTGCTTTAGGATTATTGCTTTCAGATTGTAGAGTTGATAAAGTTAAAAGTATATTAAAAGACATTGATGAAGTTGATGAGGAAGAGATTGAGAAGATATTTATTGAGTTGATAGAGGAGGGAATTAAAGAGGTTGAAGGCTTTGAGGAGATAAAGATAGTTAAACAGATTGATGTTAGATATAAAGGGCAATCTTATGAACTAACAATTCCATGGACTGGAGATTTAAAAGAATTGGCAAATAATTTTCATAAAAAACATGAGGCAGTTTATAAATTCAGTTCTTTGGATGAGGATGTTGAGTTAGTTAATGCAAGAGTTACAATTGTTGGTTTATTGACAAAACCAGAGATAAAATTCAGTGAAGTTAAAGAATACACACCAAAGCCAGAAAGTTATAGGAAGGTTTATTTCAATAGTGGATGGGAAGAAGCTGCAATTTATAATAGAGATAAGCTTAAACCAGGAGCTATATTTGAAGGGCCTGCAATAGTTGAGGAATATGATTCAACTATCGTTATTCCCCCAGAATATAGTGTATTTGTTGATAAATATGGATGTTTAAGGATTGAGAAATAGAGGGATTTATATGGATGCAATTACAGTTGAAGTTATTAGAAATTCAACCTCATACATTGCAGAAGAGATGGGAATAATTTTGAGAAACACATCCTATTCTCCAAATATTAAGGATAGATTGGATTTTAGCTGTGCTATTTTATCATCTAATGGAGAGTTAATAGCCCAAGCAGAACACATCCCAGTACATTTAGGAAGTATGGCTATTGGAGTTAAGAATGTTATTGATTATCTAAAAAAAGAAGGTATTGAGATTGAAAAAGATGATGTAATTATAGTTAACGACCCATACATAGCTGGAACTCATCTAAATGACATCACTTTATTAAAACCAATATTTTATAACGATGAGATAATTGGATATGTTGCAAATAAAGCTCATCATGTTGATGTTGGAGGCTGTGCTCCAGGAAGTATATGTAGTGATGTAAAAGAGCTGTATCATGAAGGATTAATAATTCCTCCATCAAAACTCGTTGAAAATGGTAAATTAAACAAAGAGCTTTTAAATTTAATAACATCAAATGTTAGAGTGCAGAAATCTACAATTGGAGATTTAAAAGCCCAAATAGCATCATTAAATATAGGTGTTGAGAGGATTTTAAAATTAATTGAGAAATATAGTTATAAAGAGGTTCTTGAAGCTTGGAAAAAAAGCTTAGATTATTCTGAGGCATATTTAAAATCAAAGATTAAAGATATTTGCTGTGTGTGAAGCGGTTGATTATCTTGAATATAAGGACAAATTGATAAATATAAATGCAAAGGTTGAGATAAATAGAGGCAAAATAAAAGTTGATTTTACTGGAACGCATAGGCAGTTAGATGCCCCATTAAATGCTGTTTATGGCGTTACAGTTGCATCAACATCCTTTGCACTAAAAGCAATTATAGACCCAGATTTACCAATGAATCATGGTATTTTTAGAGTTTTAGATATTGTAGCTCCAGAGGAAACAATTGTTAATCCAAAAAAACCAGCTCCAGTTGCAGTGGGAAATGTTGAAACCTCTCAAAGAATTGTAGATGTGATATTTAAAGCTCTCTACAACCAATTCCCAGATAAAGTGCCAGCAGCATCAAATGGAAGTATGAATAATGTAATTATAGGAGGAAGAGGTTGGGCGTTTTATGAAACAATTGGAGGAGGTTTTGGAGGAAGAAACGGAAAAGATGGAGTTGATGGAGTTCATGCAAATATGACAAACACTCTCAACACTCCAATTGAGGTTATAGAGAACGAATATCCAATAATGATTTTTGAATATTCTTTGAGAGAAGATTCTGGAGGGGCTGGAAAGTATAGAGGAGGTTTAGGGATAAGGAGAGTTTATAAGCTTCTTTCAGATTGTACCGTATCTTTAATTGCTGAGAGGATTAAAATTGCTCCATGGGGGGTTAATAATGGATATAGTGGCTCTTGTGGTGAGCATTATGTTATAAAAGAGGGTAAAAAAATCCCTTTATCTGGAAAGAATACATTATCCTTAAGTTGTGGGGATGTGATTGTTATAAATACTCCTGGTGGGGGAGGATACGGCTCTCCTTATGATAGAGATATAAATCTAATTTTAGAAGACGTTAAAGATGGAAAAATTTCCATTGATTCTGCATATAAAGATTATAAAGTAAAAATTATTAAAAAAGATAATGAATTTGTTGTTGATATGGAAGAAACAAAGAAATTAAGAAGTTTGTGAATTTAATTTTGATTTTAGTTTTTCTTCCAATTTTTTCCTTCTTTTTTCTTTCTTTTCTCTAATCATTGGAATTCTATATATTGCCCCACATTCTAAGCAGGTTATAACAACATGTGGATATCTTTTACTTTTAACTCTAACTCTTGCATTTTTTCCATACAACAAAAAAGTTCCGCATTTTTTACATATCCTTCTTTTCCATTTTTTAGGAAATCTTATTCTCATTTTCATAGCTATTCTTCTTGCTAAATACACATACCTCTTAGCCCTTTCCCAATTTCCTTTTTTTGCTTCTTCTTCAGCTAAGCTCATTAATATATCAATTCTTTCATAAGCTATCTTTTTTAGCTTTTTTTCTAAAAACTTTTTCATGTTTTCACTTAATAAAATTTATAAAAATTTATAATAATCCCCAAAATCCAATTCTTGGGTTGTATATGTCTCCTGCCTTCTTTAAATATTCTAAGGCACTTTCAACATCTTTCTCAGACAAACCAACACTCTCAGCTCTCTCATATATCTCTTCTTCAGGAGCTAAGCCGTCATCTCTCAAGCTAACAATTTCTCTAATAATATTTAGGACTGCATCCATCTTATCTCTTCTTGATTTTGGAGTTCCAGCTATTTTATCTAAATCTAATGTTCCTGTTTCTGGGTCATAAGCTACCTGCTTTAAGCAATCATCAATTATACTTATCGCCACTTGAGCATCGATATCTTCAACTTTAGTGGATAATCTTGCTTTAGCGTGCATTTCAGCAATTCTAATTATCGCCTCTAACTGTCTTGCAGTTATTGGTATTGGGTTGTCTCCTTCTCCCAACTTTCTCATCTCTAAGTAATACTTTTTAATCATCTTCTTTGCTTTATCAGTTAAATAAGGCATAATTAGCTTTGTTTCATCAAACTCTCCTAAGTATAAATCTTGGTTCTCTTCTATATATGCACAGCTTCTTGCATAGATGATATAGTATTTCAAAAGCTTCTCATCCACAGTTATTCCATCAATATCAATAGCTCCTAAGATTTTGTAGTCTTTTGTAGCTGTTTCAATGTGAGTATTTAATATATGTTCAGCTATCTCCTCATCTCCTTTTCTATTTGGCTTATCCATTAATGGGAATATTAAATCAAACCTACTTAATAATGGGGCTGGAATATCTATCTGCTCTATAACTGTTAGGTTTCTATCAAATCTCCCTCTCTTTGGATTACATGCAGCTAAAACAGCACATCTTGCTGGCAGTTTAACGTTAATCCCCCCTTTATTAACATGGATTGTCTGGCTTTCCATCGCCTCTAAGATGTATTTCATTACATTCTTATCTACTGTTAGCTCATCAATACAGGCAGTTCCTTCATTAGCCCTAACAAAAACTCCTGGCTTAACAACCCAACCATCTCCAATCTCTGTAGCTTCTCTAATTACGTTGGCAGTTAATCCTCCTCCAGTAGCAGTAGTTACAGAGGCATAAGCATTTTGAGGGAATAATCTTGCTATCCTTCTAAGCATAGTGGTTTTTCCAATACCCGGGTCTGTAATTAATAAAATATGGCTATCTCTCCTCAATGGTGTTCCGTCTGGTAAGAATTTAAAAGCTCCTTTTATTTGTTGCAAAAATATTGCTTTTTTAACTAACTCATATCCTTTTATTTGGGAGATTAGATAATTTGATAAAATGTCAATAATATTCTTCTTCCTTCCTAATTCATTTAGTGTCTCTATAAGTTCTTCATTTCCTAAAATATCCCTAACCTCAATCTTTTGATAACTTTCAGATATTTTAACATAATTACTTTTAACAAAAATTTCAAAAACTGGCAATTTTGGTCTTGTTTTTTTCTTTAGGACAGTCCCCACAACATCAACTCTTCCAGAATAAATCCCAGGACTGTTTTCTAAAAACACCTTTATACTTCTTGGAGGGTCATCCGGGTTTTTCATCAAATCAATTGGCTGCTGAATCTCTAACTCTTGAATATTTATATAAGTAGATTCTTCATAATCAATAACCATCTTTTCTTTACAATCCCCATTGTTGCAAATAACCTCTGGAATTTCAAAGTAGTTGTGTATAGTTTTATATCTTATATTTCCACATCTTGGACAGACAAAACATGCTCTTTTTAATAAAGCACAAACCTTTCCAGCTTTAACTATAACACCTTCAAATTTAACCAACTTATTTATATCTGATGATGATATATCCTCAATTAATTTTTCACAACCTTTTGGATTTTTAAAAGCTATTTGTATCTTTTCTAACTCTTTATCTTCACCAAATAGCTCAACATAAGCTTCTTTAAATATATCCAATATTATCTCTTCAATTTCTTTTGGTCTCTCAATAATTAAATCATTAACTTCACATGCATCTGGAAAGTGCATTAAAAACTTCTCAATATCAAATTCAAAAATATTATCTTTAATTAAGTTGTTAGATAGCTCTTCTTTTATAAAACTCTTTATTTTATGCTCGTAATATGCTCTAAAAACTTCTTCATCAAAATTTGTCATAGTATCACATGCAAATATATAGTTATAATATTATTGAGCCTTAACTAATTTAATAAGTTGTATATACATGAAGTTTATCTACGTTTTGCATAAGATACATTAATTAATTTAGATTTTTAAATAAAAACAAATCTTTAATAAGTGGAATAAACTACCATAATGCTAAGGAAAATTATGGTGGTTTAAAATGAAATTTTTCAATAGGGAGAGGGAGATTTATAAGATTTTGTCTATTATGGAAGGAGAGCCTAATTTGATTTATTTTATCTATGGCTCTATAAACTCTGGAAAGACAGCTTTGATTAATGAGATAATTAATAATAGATTAGATAAGGATAGATATGTTGTGTTTTATATAAATCTTAGGGGGATATTCGTATCTAAATACGACGATTTTATAGAGGTTTTGTTTGAAGTTTATGATGATGATAAAAAACCTATTGAAGTTATAAAAAGCTTATTAAAAGATTTTCCTACACTATTTGGCATCCCCGCACCAAAAAATACTTTGGAAGAAATTTTAAAGAAGAAAACAACTAAAAATGTATTTAGATATATAACTAATGTTTTAATGGAGATTAAAAAAGATGGCAAACAACCAATATTAATAATAGATGAACTACAAAAGATTGGAGACATGAAGATTAATGGCTATCTTATATATGAGCTATTTAACTACTTCATTGATTTAACTAAGGAGTTGCATCTATGTCATGTTTTTTGCCTAAGTTCAGATAGCTTATTTATTGAGAGGGTTTATAACGAGGCAATGTTGGAGGATAGGGTTGATTATATTTTAGTGGATGATTTTGATAAGGAAACTGCTTTAAAATTCATGGATTTCTTAGCTAAAGAGATTTTAAATAAAGAATTATCTGATGAGGATAAAGAGCTTATTTATAGCTATGTGGGGGGAAAGCCAGTTTTAATAATAAAAGTTATTGATAAGTTAAGATATGAGAGCTTAGAGGATATTTTAGATTATATGCTTAAGGATGCTGTTCAAAAATTAAAATATTTTTTGAAGGAGTTAGATTATATAAAACCAAAGGTTGCTATTGGGGATGAGGTTATAGAGATTAAAAAAGAAGATATCATTGAAGCGTTAAAATTATTTAAAAATAATTATGAGATTAGTGATGATGACATATCAGAGCCAGTTTATGTTTATTTAGTTAAAAGAAATATTTTATTCCTAAATCCTATTGAAGGAATTCTAAAACCGCAGAGTTATTTGGTATGGAATGCAATAAAGAGGATATTATAACTAAGAGACATTGCTTCCGTAAGGAAGCAATGCATCGGGGTATCGCAATAGGGGATTCCCCTATGCCCGCCAGAGTTATTTAGTGTGGAACGCTATAAAGAGATTACTGAATGGACATTAATTGGGGCTGAAAGCCCCAACTTAATGGACAAGTTTTGATGAAACTTTTGCTAAAAGTTTCGTTTAAAGTCTCAAAGTTAATTTAGTATGGAATGCAATAAAGAGGATTTTATAGATTTGTTAATTTAAATTTTTTCATTTATAATATATTAAATTAATGTTTTGTTTAAATATGATTTCATGGTTTTTGTGATAAAATATAAAGTATTAATTAAAGATTTAAATTTTATTTTTATATTTTTAATTACTATATATCAAAATATATAAATTAATAATAACAGATAACTTTTTAACCCTCAACCATATATAATTTCCTAAACACCCAATAAAATTTTATAGAGGGATAGATATGAAATTCTTCTTAGACACAGCAAATGTTGAAGAAATTAAAAAATACGCTGAGCTTGGCTTAGTTGATGGAGTTACAACAAACCCAACATTAGTAGCTAAGGAAGGAAGAGATTTCTATGAAGTTGTTAAAGAAATTTGTGAAATTGTTGACGGTCCAGTAAGTGCTGAGGTTATATCAACAGATGCTGAAGGAATGGTTAAAGAAGCGAGAGAATTGGCTAAAATAGCTGATAACATAGTTATAAAAATCCCAATGACAAAAGATGGAATGAAGGCAGTTAAAATATTATCAGCTGAAGGAATAAAAACAAATGTAACATTAGTTTTCTCTCCATTACAAGCTTTATTGGCTGCTAAGGCAGGAGCTACCTATGTATCACCATTCGTTGGAAGGTTAGACGATATTGGACATGTAGGAATGAAATTAATTGAAGATGTTGTAAAAATATACAAAAACTATGATATTAAGACTGAGGTTATAGTTGCTTCTGTTAGACACCCATGGCATGTTTTAGAGGCAGCTAAGATAGGAGCAGATATAGCAACAATTCCACCAGCAGTTATGGATAAGCTCTTCAACCACCCATTAACAGACATTGGTTTAGAGAGATTCTTAAAAGATTGGGAAAATTATCTAAAAAGTAGAAAATAAAGAAAAACAGCAATCTATAATAATGGACATTAATTGGGGCTGAAAGCCCCAACTTAATGGACGTGGGGTATACCAATAGGGGCCTTGCCCCTATGGGTAGAAAATAAATTGACATCTTCTCTTTCAAATAAATAATTTTATGGAGGGAGATTATGAAATTGGAAGCAACTAAAAAATTGTTAATGATTCCAGGGCCTACAATGGTTCCACCAGAGGTTTTAAATGCAATGGCAATGCCAGTAATTGGGCATAGAACAAAAGATTATGGGGCTTTATTGGAAGATACAATAGAAAAATTAAAAAAAGTATTCATAACTGAAAATGATACATTCTTAATTACCGGTTCAGGAACAGCAGCAATGGATATGGCAATATCAAACATAATAAAAAGAGGAGATAAGGTTTTAAACATTGTTACAGGAAACTTTGGAGAGAGATTTGCAAATATAGTTAAAGCATACAAAGGAGAGGCAATTAGATTAGATATAGAATGGGGAGATATGGCTGATCCAGAAGCAGTTAAGGAAATATTGGATAAATATGATGATATTAAAGCAGTTACAGTTGTGCATAATGAAACATCAACAGGTGCAAGAAACCCAATAAAAGAGATTGGAGAAGTTGTTAAGGACTATGATGCTTTATACATTGTTGATACCGTCTCATCATTAGGAGGAGATTATGTAAATGTTGATAAATTCCACATAGATATCTGTGTTACCGGTTCTCAAAAATGTTTAGCAGCCCCACCAGGATTGGCAGCTATAACAGTCAGCGAGAAAGCATGGGAAGTTATCAAAAAGAATGATGACAAAGTTGGTTTCTACTTAGATTTATTGGCTTATAAAAAATACTATGAAGAGAAAAAACAAACCCCATACACACCATCAGTTAACTTAACCTATGCAATGAATGTTGCCTTAGATTTAGTTTTAGAGGAAGGAATTGAGAATAGAGTTAAAAGACATGAAAGATTGGCTAAAGCAACAAGAGCTGGTTTAGAGGCAATGGGAATAGAGTTGTTTGCTAAAGAAAGAGCAAGGTCAGTAACAGTTACATCAGCAAAATATCCAGAAGGAATTAAAGATAGTGACTTTAGAGGAATATTAAGCAACAAATACAATATAGTTGTTGCTGGTGGGCAGAAGCACTTAGCTGGAAAGATATTCAGAATTGGACACATGGGAATCTGTGGAGAGAAAGAAATCTTGGCTACATTAGCTTGTGTGGAATTAGCTTTAAAAGAGCTTGGATTTGAAGTTAAAGAGAGTGGAGTAGAAGTAGCAAAAGAAGTCCTATTGAGAGAATAAACCATTTAGCTTATAATCTCTTCTAAAATTTTTAAAAACCTTTCAATCTCTTCAAATGTTCCTATTGATACCCTAACATAATTATCTCCTAAACCATCAAATGAAGAGCAATCTCTAACAATAACACCTCTTTTTAATAGTTCTTCACAAAATTCTTTTGCTTTCATTGTTTTTAATTCAACCAATACATAATTAGCTTCTGAAGGATAAACCTTAATATCTTTAAATTTCTTTAGTCCATTATAGAGCATTTCCCTACTTTTAATTCCATCTCTAACGCATCTTTCAAAGAATTCTCTATCTCTTAACGCAGTTATAGCACAAATTTGGCTTAACCTTGTTAAACTGAATATTGGCTTAACTCTCATCATGTAATCAATAATTTTTTTATTTGCAACACCATAACCAACTCTCATCCCTGCTAAACCAAAGACTTTTGAAAATGTCCTTAAAACAATAACATTATCATATTCAGGAGCTTTTTGAGTCCAATCATATTCTTTTTTAGCATACTCAATATATGCATGGTCTATAACAACCAAAGCATCTGTTTCATTGATAATTTTTTCAATGTCTTTATTTTCTATTATATTTCCTGTTGGATTGTTTGGAGTGCAGAGGAAGATAACCTTCGTTTTATCTGTTATATTATTTAAGACACTTTCAACATCCAATTTAAAATCTTTTTCTTTGTCATATTTAGCATATTTTATTTTAGCGTTGTGAATTGTTGCTGAAACTCTATATTGGGTAAAAGTTGGAATTGGAATTATGACTTCATCGCCATCATCAACAAACGTTCTAAATATTGTGTCTATAATCTCATCAGCCCCATCGCCACCAACAATAATATTTTCCTCGCTAACATTTAAAAAGTTGCTCAACTCTTTCATTAAAACTGGATTTACTGGCTCTGGATATTGATGGATTTTGTCAATCTCCTCTAAGATTTTTTCTTTTATCTTTGGAGAAGGTCCCCAAGGATTTTCATTAGAACCAAGTTTTATAATATCTTCTGGTTTTATTCCATAAGCTCTTGCTATCTCTTCTTTAGATTTTCCTGGAACATAGGGTTTTAATTTTTTAACAACTTCTCTTACTTTATTTCCTATCATCTAATCACCTAAAAATTTTAACCAAAAATATTTTAAATAAGATTCTTGGATTTTTATATATTAACCTTACAAAAGATAGAGGGGTGTATATGAAGAGGATACTTTTACTTATGCTCTTATTGGTTATAAGTGTTGGCTATGCTCTACCTACAGAGCCAGTAATCTTTGTAAATAAAAGCACAGTAGATTATCAAAATGCTAAAGTTTTAATGGACAATCTTTATTCTTCAAGAGAAATAAATGTTAATAAGGATAATATAACGGTTATTATTAAAGATATTACGTATATTCCAGCTACAGATAAACTTGAAATTGAGGATAATGATAAAAAGCTCATTATAAAATTTGATAGAGACGGAGACAATGTAAATTATAAAGATATTGAGTGTATTGAATATTTAAACCTTGAAAAAGGAAAGGAAATAAGCTTATTCAACAAAAGCTACATAGTTGAGGATATTACTTCAAATTATATAATATTAAAGGAAAAATATGGAAAAGAAATAACAACAAATGACTCATTTGAATATGATGGATATAAAGTTATTGTAAAGCTTGTTTCATCTGATTTAGACACCATAGTTGTTGATATCTATAAAAATGGAAAAGTTATAGATTCTCCTAAATTAACTAAAGGATGCTTTTATTATGTGGAAGGAGGGACGTTGGGAATTGTATTTAAAAATTGCACAAGAAACGGTAGAGACTATTATTTTACATTTGATGCATATTCCACAATAAAAATTGAAGAAGATAGGGATTTCCCATTGGATAATAGATTTAAAGTGAAAGATATCAGCGCTGATAAAATAAAGCTTGAATATAAAAATATAAATGATTTGGGAAGTGAAATAAACTTGTTTAATTGTACTATAATGCCTGAAAAGTGTTATAAAGATTGTGTTCTATTTAAAATTATAAAAAGAGAAAATAAAACTCTAAATATCAAAGACAAAGACACTGCTTATCTTGGAGAAGGTATTTACGCTATAAAAATAAATGATACAGTTCATGTATATTATAAAGGAAAAGAACTCAAAAATCATGAAAAGATTTATCTTAACACATTGGATATGTTTGATATCGACTCATTAAATATTAATAAAGATATAATCCTCATTGGAGGTCCAAAAATTAATAAATTTGTTAAAGAGCTTGAAGATAAGGGCTTATTGAAAGTAAATATAACTGACAATTATCCTGGAAATAACAGAGGGGTTATACAAAAAATAAAAAACCCTTACAATGATAATAATATCTACATTTTAGCGGGTTCTAACAGATGGGGAACAAAAGCGGCAATATTGGCATTTTTAACAAAATATGATGATGAAGATGTATTAATGGTAGAATGGGATGAAGGAGATGTGAAAATTATCAAATAGAAAAATTAATTAATCAAAGATTTTTTTAATGTATGGCTCAAATGGAACAATATCTTCTCTACTTCTTGGACTTATTGTGGCTACTTTTAATTTTCTCTCTTCTGGGATTAAATCAATAACTAAAGTTCCTGGAGTGGCTGTTATAGACCATGACAATAAAACTAAACCAGTAGGGTTATTGATAATTGATTCTATTTCTATAACTTGAGGGTTTATTTCCCCATTTATGCTTCTTTTAACTACGTCAACCCAAGATTCGCATATTGCTTTAATTAGAACAGCCAAATATCCGATAATTCCTAATAATCTCATAAGCCACACACCTACAAAAACTCTGCTACAATAAGTTTTATTAACTACCCAAGATATATATGTATTGCTGATATAGGACTTTCGCAGTTTATATATTTATAATAAGGAATTTTGATGCCAAAGACATCATTATGTCAATAGAACAATTTATTCCTGCGAAAGTCCTATAATAAATGCTTAATTGTTGAGGTGGAAATATGAGTGAAGATTTAAGACAAAAAGCGATGGCTTTAGAAATATACAACCAACAATTACAAATGATTCAAAGTGAATTAGTATCAATAAGAACATTAAAATCTGAAATAATGAATTCAATTAAAACAATTGAAAATATAAAGGCTAATGAAGAAACATTAATTCCAGTAGGCCCTGGAGTGTTTGTAAAAGGAAAAATTGTTGATGATAAGGCATTAATTGGGATAAAGTCAGATATTTATGTTGAGAAACCATTTAGTGAGGTTATTGAAGATTTAAAAAAATCTATTGAGGATTTAGATAAAGCTGAAAAAGAAGGAATGAAAAAAGCTGAAGAATTAGCTAAGACAATAGCTGCTTTAAGAAAAGAGTTACAGGCAGGAATACAAAAAGCTCAACAAGCTCAAGAGAAGAAACAATAAAAAATAGAAAAATTAAAAAATTTTTATCCTTTTTTATCTTATTTTGTAATTTAGAGTGTTTAACTATAGTGTCTTTCAAAATTAATAAAATTTATTAAGAAAAGTTTGAACGCCTTTCTAAAGGAAGGCGTTCATTAGTGCCTTATATATTCCAAGAAGTTTTGAAAGACACTATAAAACTAAAACAGTAATTCCTATATTTAAATTAACAAATGTTTATGTCTAAAATAAAAAATAGTGGGCCCAGCCGGATTCGAACCGGCGACCTTCGCCTTGTAAGGGCGACGTCATAGCCAGCTAGACCATGGGCCCTCAGCATCAATAACAATCTATGTTCTCATATATAAAGTTTATGCCTATTGGTGAAATTATGGATTTAAATCTAAAAAATTTTTTGAAAGATAGAGAGGAGATAATTAGAGATGCTGAAAGAAAAGATGAAAAATCTTTTGAAGATTTTAAAAAAATAGTTGAAGAAATAAAAGAAAGAGAAAATAAAGATAAAATCGTTTGTGATTTCACTGAATACAACCCATTACATAAAGGGCATAAATATGCATTAGAAAGAGGAAAGGAACATGGAATTTTTATTAGTGTTTTGCCTGGACCCTTAGAAAGAAGTGGGAGGGGAATTCCTTATTTCTTAAATAGATACATTAGAGCTGAGATGGCTATAAAAGCTGGAGCTGATATTGTTGTTGAAGGCCCACCTATGGGAATTATGGGTTCTGGGCAGTATATGAGATGCTTAATAAAAATGTTTTATAACTTAGGGGCTGAGGTAATACCAAGGGGCTATATTCCAGAAGAAACTATGGAAAAAGTTATAAATTGCATAAATAATGGCTATCATATTCAAGTTAAGCCATACAAAATTTGTTGTATAGAGACAGGGGAGATTTTGGGAGAAAAATTGAATATAGATAACTATGTCATTGCTTCAATGTCTCAGATGATTTATAAACTGAATAAAGAAGGTTTGAGGTTTAATCCAAAATTTGTTTTTGTTAGGAGGTTGGAAGGAATAAGTGGAACTAAAATTAGAGAAGCAATATTCAGTGGTAAATTTGAAGAAGTTAAAAATATGCTTCCAGAAACAACATTAAATATTTTAAAAGAACTCTATGATAGCGGAAAACTCAATGAATTGATATTGAAGAGATTTGAGGATAGAATCTTAGAAACAGCTAATGAGTTTGATTTATATAAATATCTACCAAACAATGTTGCTGAAATTTTAGAAAAGAGAAGACCATTTAATAATATTGAGGAAATAAAAAACTCTCTACCTTATGGATTTTCAAGACATTTTAAGGAGAGAATTTTATCTAAATTAGAGGCAAGAATTCCAAATGAAACTTTATCAAAATATATAAATAACTATCCTGCAAAGATAAAAATACTTGCGGTTAGAGATGATAATAGAGACGATTAAATAGGACTTTCGCAGGAATAAATATTTTATTGAAAGATGATGCCTTTTAGGAATCAAACTACCTTATTAAATATATAAACTGTGAAAGTCCTATTTAAAATAAAAAATCATATCAAAAATCTCAAAGAAATTAAATTTTGGGGAGAGATATGCAAAAACAGAGGTTCTGCTTAGACACAAGTGCTTTTACTGAACCATCAGTTAGGAAAGCATTAGGGGTTAAAACAGTTACTGAACTAACGGATAAGATTATGGATTTGATAGCAGAGGCGAGAATAAAGTTAAATATTTCTTGCCATATCCCGTATCCAACAGTATATAATGAGTTGATGGGATTTTTAGAGAATGAGAATTGTCCAAGAGATATTATAGTTAAAGTTGATACATGGCTCGTTAAAAAAACCCCAAACAGATATGAGATAAAAATACCTTCAGAGATTTTTTATGAATATGTTAAAGATTTAAGGGAGAGAATAAATAAAGGAATGAGAATTGGAGAGGAGCATATTATAAGAACATCAGATATGGTTTATGAGTTATCAAAAAAACATCCAGAGATGAATAAAAATGAAATCATAAATAAAGTGCTATCAAAAACAATAAATACCTTTAGAAATAAATATAGAAGTGCTTTAAGAGTGGGAACCTTAGATAGCGCCCCTGACTTAGATGTTTTACTTTTAGCTAAGGAGTTAGATGCCGCAGTAGTGGCAAGTGATGGAGGCATTGAAAAATGGGCTCAAAGGTTGGGATTGAGGTTTGTTAATGCCTCTGATTTTCCATTTATGCTTGAAGAATATTTAAGACATAATGAAAGGCATAGAAGATAAAAACAGATTTTCATTTTATTATACAAAAAATGATAACTGAATAATAATTAACATTCAAAAAACACGTGTTAGGGATAGTTATGACAATATTGTTGATTAGAGGAGATAGTTATGAAAAATTAAAGAATGCCTTGGCAGATGTTGATAGGCATGCAGAGCTAACAATTATTGGAAAGCCAAAAATTATTGTTCCAGAAGCGGCTGATGAGATATTGGGAGCTATATTGGGAGAAGTAAAAAAGCCATGTAAAACTGCATGTTTAGCAAAAATCGCTGAAAAAGCGCCAAAAGCAATAGACAGGATTAGAAAAATTCATCCCCCAGCTCATATTGTAGTGATTAGTGAGAGATATGGGGATATATATTATAAGTTATTGGATGATTTCCCAAAGCTTCCAGTATTAAAGGGTTATTATAAATCAAAGAAGAAAGATAAGAAGAAAAAGAAGTAAATTAGCTTAATTTATTTAATTTTTACTGTTATTAGGTGATTTTAATGAAAAATATTGTTGAATATCCTACTTTAGTTGAAATAAAAGATAAAAAACAGAAAATAATTGAAGAGGGAGAAAAGAAACTTAGGGAATTAAACAACATTAGAGTAACATTAGAAGAACTAAGAACCAATAGCCAAAATGATTTAGATAAGATTGCTCAGTTAGAAGAAAAAGAGAGCTCTTTAACTTCTGAAATTTTAAAGTTGGATTTAAGTATAAAAATCTTAGAAGTGCTTGAATATATAATAGAAAGTAATATATTTGGAGATTACTGGAAGATAATAGAAGAGAAAATTCCATATGAGGAGTTGTTGAATATTGTGGTTGAGAATGGATTAAGTGTAAAAAAAACATGTATGGAATTATACAAAATTGCTAATATTGATGATAAAAATATTTTAAATAAAATTCAAAATTTACCAGATGATTATTCTAAGGAAACAAAAGAAGAGTCAAAACTACAAAATAAATATTTGAATAAGATAATTTCAAGAATTACTCGATTAAAAGAATTTAAAAACAAATATGGATGAGATAATTTCAGATATAATATCTAACATGAGGTGAGTGGATGAAGAGAGTAGAGCCAGTTAATTTCAGAGAATTGGATAAGAAGATAAAAAAGTTTTGGGAAGAGAATGATATATATCAAAAAGTAAAGAAAAAGAATGAAGGAAATAAAGAATTTTACTTTGTTGATGGTCCTCCATACTGTTCTGGAGCAATACACTTGGGGACTGCATGGAATAAGATAATTAAAGACACTTATTTGAGATTTAAGAGAATGCAAGGATATAATGTTTTAGATAAAGCTGGATGGGACATGCACGGTTTGCCAATAGAGGTTAAAGTTGAAAATGAGTTTGGAATAAAAAACAAGAAAGAGATAGAAACAAAAATTGGTGTAGAGCAATTTATAGAGAAGTGTAAGGAATTCGCTTTAAAACATAAAGAGATTATGGAAAATCAGTTTAAAAACTTAGGAGTTTGGTTGGATTGGGAAAATGCATACATGCCAATAACTAAGGAATATATGGAAATTGGCTGGTGGACATTAAAGGTTGCTCATGAGAAGGGATTATTAACAAGAGATTTAAGGGTTGTTTATTGGTGTCCAAGATGTGAAACAGCTTTAGCTGAGCATGAAGTTAGAGGAGAGTATAAAGAGGTTTACGACCCATCTGTCTATGTAAAATTCAAATTAAAGGATGATGAAAACACCTATGTTGTAATTTGGACAACAACACCATGGACTTTGGTAGCTAACTTAGCTGTAACTGTTCATCCTGACTATGATTACGCCTATGTAGAAGTTGAATTTGATGATAAAAAAGAGGTCTGGATTATTGCTGAAAAGTTAGTTGATGAGGTTATAAACAAAGCTAAAAAAGCTCATAACATCAAAAACTATAAGATAATCAAAAAAGTTAAAGGAAAAGAATTAGAAGGGTTAAAGTATATTCATCCATTATTAGATGAGAATGAAAAACAGAAAGAATTTGCAAAATTAGAAACTGCACATACAGTTGTTTTAGGAGAGCATGTAACCTTAGAGGGAGGAACTGGTTTAGTTCACACAGCTCCAGGGCATGGGGAAGAGGACTTTGAAGTTGGTAAAAAGTATAATTTGCCTATTTATTCGCCAATAGATGATGAAGGTAAATATATAGAAGGAAAATGGAAAGGTATTTTTGTTAAAGATGCAGATGCAGAAATAATTGAAACTCTAAAAGATAAAGGATTGTTAGTTTATGCTGGTAAGATAAAGCACAGTTATCCACACTGTTGGAGATGTAAAACACCTCTCTTGTTTAGAGCTACTGAGCAGTGGTTCTTAGAGATATCAAAGATTAAAGATAACATTATAGAGCATGCTAAAACAGTTCAGTGGATTCCACACTGGGTTGAGACAAGATATATAAATGGAGTTAAGTTTGTTGGAGATTGGAATATAAGTAGGCAGAGATATTGGGGAATCCCTCTCCCTGTTTGGGTTTGTGAGAAGTGTAGAAAATATATAGTTGTGGGAAGTGTTGAAGAATTAGAGGAAAAGATGATAAATAAAGATGAAGTTGGAGAAATTAATGATTTACACAAGCCAACAGTTGATAAAATAAAGTTGAGATGTGAATGTGGAGGAGAAATGAGAAGAGTTCCAGATGTTTTAGATGTTTGGTTTGACTCTGGTTTAGCACCTTATGCTTCAATTGGTTCAAAAACATTGAAAAAAGCTGACTTTATAACAGAAGGAAACGACCAAGTTACTAAATGGTTTTATTCACAGCATGCACTGTCAGCTATCGTATTCGACGACATTCCATACAAAAAATGTTTAATGCATGGCTTTACCTTGGATGAGCATGGAGACAAGATGAGTAAAAGTTTAGGAAATATAGTTAATCCAGATGATGTTGTTGAAAAGTATGGGGCTGATTTGTTGAGGTTTTATCTTTTAAGCGCAAATAAGGTTTGGGAAGATTTAAGGTTTGTATGGAGTGAAATGGATGATGTATTGAGTTTATTTAACACATTGTGGAACGCTTACATGTTCGCTGTAAATTACATGGTCTTAGATAACTTTAAACCAGATGAAAAATACTTTGAATATCTAAAAGATGAAGATAAATGGATTTTGAGTAGAGTAAATACTGTTGCCAAGATAGCAATTGAAAACCTTGAAGTTCCTTACTTCCATACCTACACATGGACATTAAAAGATTTCATATTAAATGACTTAAGTAGATGGTATATTAGATTAATTAGGGACAGAACATGGAAGGAAAAAGATGATGTTGATAAATTAGCGGCATATCAAACACTCTACTATGTCTTACTAAAATTGGCTACAATAATGGCTCCAGTAGCCCCACACACTGCAGAGGCAATATATCAAAACCTAAAGACAGAAGATATGGAAGAAAGTATCTTCATGAATAAAATAGAGGTTGATGAGGAGTTTATTGATGAGGAATTAGAGAGAGACATGGCAATAGTTAGAGATATAGTTGATGCAATCTACAGAGGAAGAGACAGAATAAAATACACCTTAAGATATCCATTGAAAGAGATAACCATTGCTGGTGGGGAAGAGGTTAAGAAGGCAGTAGAGAGATTTGAATACATAATAAAAGAGCAGGGTAATGTCAAAAATATCAAATTTGGAGAAGTTGAGGGAAGTAAATATATTATAAAACCAAACTACAGAGAGTTAGGTAAGAGATACAGAAGTGAAGTTCCAAAGGTTGTTGAAGCGTTGAATAAAGCAGATGCTAAAGAGCTAATGGAGAAACTGAAAGAAGGAGCTGTAATATTGGATGGATATGAGATTAAGCCAGAGTATGTTGAGATTAGGTTAGAGATTCCTGAGCACATTGCAGGAGTTGAGTTCTCAAAAGGAACAGTCTTTATAAATACTGAAATTACTGATGATTTGATAAGAGAAGGGTTAATGAGAGAAGTTATAAGAAGAATTCAGGCGATGAGAAAAGATATGGATTTAGATATTGAAGAAAAAATTAAGGTTAAGGTTGAAGGTATTAACTTAGATGAATTTAAGGAAATTATTGAGAGAGAAGTTAGAGGAACATTTGTTGATGATATAAAAGCAGATTATGAAAAAGATTGGGAGATAAAAACACCAAATGGAGAAAAATATAATGTTAAAATTACCATTGAGAGGATAAATAAATAAAAATTTCTTTTTAAATTTCTTTAAGACTTTCTACCTTTTATGGCTCTATTTTTAAATTTATTTTTAATTTATAAAACTAAAACAATTTATTCTGTGTGATAATATGATTCTAAAAGAAGGGGATGTAGTTTTTGAAGTTCCAGATAAATTAACAGTTACAAAAAAGGATGAGGTCTTTTACAATCCAAGAATGAAAACAGGTAGGGATATAAGTGTAGTGATAGTTCAGGCATTTCTAAATTTGTATCATAAAAAAGATAAGTTTTATGTGTGTGATGCTTTAGCAGGGAGTGGAATTAGAGGACTTAGATATGCAAAAGAGCTTAAGTTTGATGGAGAGTTAAAAGTTTTCCTAAATGATATAAATCCAAAAGCTTATGAGAAGATAATAAACAATGCCAAATTAAATGAGATTGAGAATATAGAAGTTTTTAATGAAGATGCCAATACATTTTTATCAAGGCACTTTAGATTTTTCAATGTTGTTGATTTAGACCCATTTGGTTCTCCAGCTCCATATATTGACCAAGCAATTAGAGCTTTGGTAACAAGAAATGGTTTGCTCTGTTTAACAGCAACAGACACTGCTGCTTTATGTGGAAGGGCTAAAAAATCATGCCTAAGGAAATATTTGGCTTATCCTTTATTTGGCAGGGATTGTCATGAATTTGCATTGAGAGTTTTAGTTGGCTATGCTATGAGGATGGCTACAAAATATGAGCTTGCCTTAAAGCCAGTATTTTGCCACGCAACCGACCATTATGTTAGAGTTTATTTAGTTACAGATAGAGGAGCTAAGAGGGCTGATAAGGTATTTGAAATGCTTGGATATGTTAAGGATGTTAATGGGGTTAAAATAATTAGAAAATTTGAAGAAGGTTATGAGAAAGGCTTTTCTGGGCCGCTGTATATTGGTAACTTATATGACAAAGCTCTTGTTGAAGAGGCTTTAAGGATAGCTGAAGAGAGAAAATGTAGTGAGAGAGTTTTAAAGATTTTAAATGCTATTAAAGGAGAATCTGCTATAAACCAAGTTGGATGCTATGACACTCACCAAATCGGAAAAATGTTAAAGATTTCAGTTCCACCAATGCAGGATATTATAAACAAGCTAAAAGAGATGGGGTTTGAAGCTACAGTAACCCATTACAATCCGAAAGGAATAAAAACCAATACTACATTAAAGAATGTTATTGAGGCAATGTATAAATGTGCCAATATCAGGTGAGTATAATGAATCTTAAAAAAATAACTGTAGCTTTAATGATTCCAATTCTATATTTAGGATTATGTGGTTGTTTTGAAATTGTCCCGAAATCATTTTATGATGACTTTTCTTCATACTCTGTAGGAGAAAAAGCTCCATTTGGAGAATGGAAGGTTAAGAAGGGGGGTTTTAAAATTGAAGCTGTAATGAGTGAAGATAAAAAATCAATAAACAATGTTGCAGTTCCAATAAACAATGGAATAATTTATATTGACAAAAATTACACCAATTTTAAACTTATTGTTGATATAAAACGGTTAGAAGAGGGGGATAACCCAAAAATATACTTTAGATTAATAAATAATGCACAAGCCGGATATTATATAGAAATAAAGGGGTATGATATGGGATATGCACTCTATAAATTTAACGGAACTAAGGTTGAAAAATTGGCTGAATCTTATAGTGCCGCTCCTGCTGGCACAGATTTTTATAGGTATGAAGTTATAGCAAAAGATAATAAAATAATCTTCCTTGCAGGAGGGCAGAAATATATTGAATACACTGACAATAACACACCAATACTTAAAGGTGGAATAGGAATTGGAGGGGGTAAAGCTTATTATGATAATGTTAGGGTAGAGCCAATACAATAAAAATAACTATGAAATAACTAAATTTATCAATAACCGAAAAGTATATATATCAGTTATTATTATCTAATTTTTGCTTTTGGTA
Organism: Methanocaldococcus bathoardescens; assembly: GCF_000739065.1. Lineage (GTDB taxonomy): Archaea > AGJL01 > Methanococci > Methanococcales > Methanocaldococcaceae > Methanocaldococcus > Methanocaldococcus bathoardescens. Next base: position 1,267,007 of record NZ_CP009149.1, read on the forward strand.
GTTGTAGGGCGGTGGCTCAGCCTGGTTAGAGTGCTCGGCTGATAACCGAGTGGTCCGGGGTTCGAATCCCCGCCGCCCTACCATTTTTATTTTTGAATATTGTATTAATTAATTTAAATATTAAAAATTAAATAAAAAATAAAAATTTAATTTCTAAATTGACTCATAAACTTTGGAATGTATTTTATAGCCATATCCAAACTCATAACCTCATAGTTATCTTTTAGATAACTTTTTTCTCTCATAACTCTTCCTACCCAATCTGCAAATCTCTTATCTTGTATAACTACAACTCCATAATCATTTTCTGTTCTTATTAATCTTCCAATCATCTGAACTAATGTCCTTGCCATTCTATCAAATGATGTCATTAAAAAAGCTCTCCAATGGGCATCCCTAATTCCTCTACTTTTAAATTTCTCTTCTAATATTTTCTGCTCCCTTAATATTAAAGGTGTTGGAACTGGAAATGGAAGGGAATCAATAACAACTCCTACTAAAGCCTCTCCAGGAATATCTACTCCTTCAGCAAACCTTCCAGTTGCTAATAAAGTCCCACCAATTTTTTCAAATCTTTCTTTTAATTCCTTAGCCTCTTTCCCATCCATACCCTGCTCATACACATGGATATTTTTATTTTTAATATTTGTTTTTGCTATCTCTCTTTTTAGATATTTGTAAAAACTATCTAAATCTTCAAAGCTCTTAAATAAAACTAAAGAGTTTCCATTTATTGATTCCAATATTTTTAACAAATTTTTATTTGCCTTCTCTCTATCTCTTTTTTCATACTTCATATCAACGCCATCTTTTAAGGCTATAATTTTTTTCCTATTCTTTGGAAATGGACTCTCTAAAATTAAAAACTCTGGATTATCGACTCCCGTCTTTAAAGCATGCATCTTTAAATTTCCAATTGTTGCTGAGCAGTGAATAACTACAGCATTATCATAAAGCTCTTTTAGGTGAGAACTTACAAAAACTGGCTCGCATAATAAAGAATTTCCACTTCTATAAATTACATAGTTTTCATTAATATATCTTAAATTTTTGATATTTTCTATGAATTCAAGAAGATACATATCAGATAATTTCTTTTTATGGATAAAATCAAGCTCTATAGCAATTAACGCCCTATTATCAATTTCAAATCTAAGCTCTTCTTTATCAATTTCCTCATTTTCATTAAATCTTAATATTTTGTTCTTTATATTGTTTATTTGGTAATAGCCATCTAAAATAGCACCCAACACAGCGAGTTCTGTCTTATATTTCCAAGAACTTAAATTCTCTCCATCAAAAATAATTGTCTCTTTGCAAATATCTATATTGATACCTCTACTTGTTAAATACTTCTCAATAATTTCCCAAAAATTTTCATCTTCAATATTCAACCTCTTTTTTAAAATATTGGGAGCGTAATGTATAGCCATATATTTTAATCTATTAATTGATAGTTCGGGATTAATAGTTATTGTTGATGTATTTCTTATGCTGTTCTCCAATTTATGGGCTTCATCACAAATAATTATATCAATATCTCTTTTTTTCTCAATATCTTCCTTTGCATAGTAAAACATACTGTTGTTCATAACTATAATATCGGCTAAGATACTCTCAACTTTTGCCTTTTGGTATTCGCAAGTGCAGTATGGACAGTAATAAATAACGTTATCTCCCAAATTTACTGGATGTTTTTTTGTTCCACAATAACAAATTGGTCTTTTATTTGGTCTGTATAAGCATTTTTTATTTAATTGGCAATACAATCTATTAGCCTTCCCTCCTTTTGATTTGCAAATAAAGTTACTCTTCCCCATCAAAAATGCGACCTTTAAATTATGCCTTAAAGAGCTTAAATCCTCATAAATCCTAACCTGCTGGTCTATCGTTTCTGTTAGTATAGCAACCCGTTTCCCTCTTTCTGCAAAATATAGAGCTGGAATTAAATAACCTAAGGTTTTTCCAACACCTGTTGGTGCTTCAACTATCAAATTTTTTTTATTCTTTATGCACTCGTAAATTTTTAGCATCATCCTTTTCTGTGGCTCTCTAACTTTGGGATAAGGAAATTTCTCTTTAATATAGCTTTCAAATTCCATAAAAACCCCTGGCTTATATTTGTAAATTTTGAATAATAAAAAAATTAAAAATAAAATAGAAAAATTAAGTGGCTTGTATTATTATTTATTCTTCAAGGCTTTATGTGTATTTTCTACAGCTTTATTGTAATATTCAATCGCTTTCTTAATATCTCCCTGTCTTTCATATATTCTTGCTTTACTTAAAAGTGCTTTTACATAGTGTGGCTGTAGTTCAATAACTTTATCATAGCATTTTAATGCTTCATCTAATTTTCCTAATCTCTCATATAGTTCTCCTTTAAAATACCATAAAGCCACATCATCCTCTCTCATTTCCAAACCCATATTTATGTATCTCTCAGCATCCTTTAATTCTCCAACAATTAAAAATAAAGAAACAGCATGTCTTATAGCATCTATCCATCTAACATTTAGTTCATCTATTAATTTTTTGAAACATTCAACTGCTTCTTTAGGTTTTCCCATTCTTTTTAATAAAACACCCTTTAAATATAAAGCGTTTTTATCATATGGTTTTAATTCTAAAGCTCTATTTAAACATAGTAGTGCCTCTTCATATCTTCCTAACTTCCTTAGAATTTCAGCTTTTTTAACCCACATTGGAACAAAGTTTGGTGCATAAGCCAATATTTCATCATAAATTTTTAATAACTCTTCATATTCACCTAAAAATTCCAAACAAATAGTTTTTAATAAAAATGCAGAAGGAAATCTATTTTCGATACCCAATGCTTTGTTATAACATTTTAATGCATCTTCGCAGTTGCCTGACATTCCATATAGCTGTCCAAGAAACATCCAAGATATTGGATTTTTTGATTCATTACATATCAGATTTTCAAAAGATTCAATAGCTTCCTTCATTTCTCCTTTAGCAGTTAATATTAATCCTCTCAAAAATAAAGCTAAGCAAAAATCAGGTTCTAATTCTAAAGCTTTATCAACATAATATAAAGCTTTTAATAAATTCCCTTCAAACAATTCCCTATAAGCTTTTAAAACATTAGCTGTAGCTTCTAAAGCATCAACTCTTGGGGTTCTTCTTCTATTCATAAAAGGTCACCAATAAAAATATAAATTTCTCTTTATCTATCAAGTGCTTTATTATAGTATTCTACAGATTCTTCTATCCTTCCTAATTTTTCTAAAACTCTTGCTTTAGCAAGTAAAGCTTTTGTATGGTGAGGCATAAGTTGAATTGCTTTGTCATAATATTTTAGAGCTTCTTCAAGCTTATTCTGCTTTTCATACAATCTACCTTTGAAATACCACAAACTCGCATCATCAGGTCTTAATTTTAGCCCCATTTCAATATACTTCTCAGCCTGATTTAGTTTATTAAATAGGAATGATAGATAGATTCCTTCCTTAATCACCTCAATCCAAGTTACATTTAATTCATCAATAAGCTTTTTATAATATTTTAGTGCTTCATCATATTTACCCATTTTCTTTAAAATTAATGCTTTTAAATATATAGCATTTTTATCATTTTCTTTTAGCTCTAATACTTTATTTATGCAAACTAAAGCTTCTTCATATCTTCCTAACTTACGTAGCATGTTTGCTTTAATTACATACGCAGGAATAAAGTTTGGTGCATATGAAATTAATCTATTACTGCACTTTAATAATTCTTCATATTTACCAGAAAGTCCCAAACATAAACTTTTAAGGAAAAATGCTGTAGCAAATTTCTCTTCAATGCCTAATGATTTTTCATAACATTCTAATGCTTTGTCAAAATTTCCTAACAGTTCATAACATTGGCCAAGAAGAGCATGAGCTATAGGGTCTTTAGAATCTTTTGTAATCTCTTCAAGATATTTTGTAGATTTTTGTATATCACCTAAAATTGCTAAAGAAATTGCTTTTAAAAATTTTGCAAATTTTAAATTAGGGTTTAGTTCTAACGCTTTATTAAGATAATATACTGATTCTAAAAAATTTCCTTTATCCCTGTATTCATACGACTTAATTAGATAAGTTAGTGATAATAATATATCGGATATTTCTATATTTTCCTTTGCTTTTTTGTTTTTCGTTTCCATATGATTTCACCAAATAAGATTGATTAAAGTAAAATTTTTGATACTTAATTATAATTATCCTCGATTATAGTTATTTCAGAGCATATATTAAAATTATGTTATGTATTGGTATTTTAGTAGTGCCATATGTTAAGAATATAAATATAAAACTTTATAGTTGATTTAGGAACAATTTTTTATCAACTTCTCCCTCTCCTTTAAATACGTTTTTGAATTTAGTTAGATAAGTCCCTATATCTAAGAGTTTATTAACCTCTTTATAGAAAGGAAGTTTTCTAAAATGCTCTCTCCTATTCAGCTCTAACAAATACCTTAAAATTTCTTCCTCATTCTCTTTGGTATTATATCTTAATAGACCACTTTTTATTTCATCAAATTTTTTGATGTTTAGAGTATTTATGTTGCTGCCAAAAATTTCTTTGCATCTTTCAAACATTTCATCAAATGTCTTACTACTAAAAATATACCTTCCAAATTCTTCTCTCTCTTCCCAATCAACTCTAAAATTCCCAAATATTTCTGTCTTACTGCTATGTTCCATTCCATTTTCTATAATCTCTTCAAAAATATCAAAATAGAGCTCTTTTATTAACTCAATAGTTTCATCAATAACTTTTTTGTCAACTTCTCCTTTTTTAATTCCTTTACAGTAATGTTTTATTATTAAGAGAGGAGTTCCGTCCCATTTTACCATACAACTGAAAGGGAAAATCATGCACATTAGTGGTTTAAATTCATATCCCTTTTCTAAATGAACTCTGCATAGATTGTTATCTAATAAAATACAACCTTTCTCATTAATTTTTAATCTATACTTAAACTCCCCTTCACATGTTTCTATGGCATATTCATAATCTTTAAGTTTTAATTTATCAAAATAATTCAAATATATTCGCCAACCCTCACATGAGCAACAGTAAGCACAATTTATGCATTCATAAGTTATCCCGTTAAATGTTATTTCCCATTCCATAGGCATCACTAAATAATTTTATATATTATGTGAATTTAATAAAATTTGATTATAAAAATCGTGGTGATGTTATTGATAGAGCTTACCTATGCCTTTATATTTGTTATTATCGCAGTTCTTATTGCATATAGAGAAAAATTAGGCATTGAGAAAAAAATACTCTATGTGTCAATCTTAGCACTAATTCAACTGTTTATTTTGGGGTTTGTTTTACTCTATATCTTTTCATTTGGGATGATTGGGGCATTTTTAATGATTTCTGTAATGATTATTTTAGCATCTTATTTAATAATGAGAGAAATTAACTTAGAAAATAAAACAAAACTCTTTATTAGCTTATTTATTACATTTTTAACTACCACTATAGTTTCATTGGCAATATTGGTAATTCCAAAAGTTATCAAATTTGAGCCAATTTATGTAATTCCATTAATGGGAATGGTTATTGGGAACACAATGAACACTGTCCATTTAGCACTGGATAAAATAATAGATTTAGTTAAGTCAGAGAGAGATATCTTGTGGGGATATTTAGCTTTAGGAGCTACTGAAATAGAAGCTTTAAGACCATTTATAAAAAATGCAGTAAAATCTGCAGTAATTCCTCAAATGAATAGAACAAAGTCAGTTGGTGTTATCTTTATCCCAGGGGCAATGGTTGGTATGCTGTTGAGTGGGGCAAATCCTTTATATGCAGCGGAAATCCAAATTATCATTATGTGGATGATTTTAAGCTCTGCAGTAATTTCTGGGGTTTTGATATGCTACTTAATGTATAAAGAAATTATTAGAGTTTAAAAAAGGTTTAAAATTTTATCCTCTTAATTGTTTCATTTTCTCTATTCTCTTCTTAATTAGCTCTTTTTTACCTATATCACTTCTATGATAGACTTCTCCTTTAATGTATTTAACTGCCTCTTCAGCAATCTTTTCAGCTTCTTCTATTGTATCAGCAACTCCAACTACAGCAACTGCTCTTGAACCAGTCATGTATAGGGTTCCATTATCTTCATTAACTGATGCGTAGTGTAAGATAGCTCCAGTTTTCTTAATTGCTTCTTCATCAACTGTAATTGGTTCTCCTTTAACAGGATTGTCAGGATATCCTTTTGGAACTACATACTTACAAACAGTAGCTTTGTTTTCAAACTCAACATCAACATCTTTAAGTTTTTTATTTACTATTGCCTCACAAACATCAACAAAGTCATTCTTTAATATAGCCAATAAGTTCATTGCCTCAGGGTCTCCAAATCTTGCATTGTATTCAATAATTTTAGGTCCTTCTTTTGTTAGCATGAACTGCCCATATAAAATTCCTTTATACCCTCCAACCTCTTCTTTTAATGCTTTAACTGTCTCTTCCATAATTTCTTTTGCTAACTTTACATCCTCTTCTGTCATAAATGGTAATTCATGATTTGGACATGAGTAAGAACCCATTCCTCCTGTTATGCTTCCCATATCTCCCTCTAATGCATGTGGGTGGTCTTGAACAAATGGTGTAAATTTGATGGTGTCCCCATCAACAAATCCGTGTAATGTGAATTCAACTCCCTCTAATTTTTCTTCAATTAAGACCTTTCCTCCTCCCAACCCTGTCTCAAAAATCTCTTTAGCATATTTCTTTGCCTCTTCATTATCTTTTAACTGCTCTCCAACTACTTTAACTCCTTTACCTCCAGTCAATCCAACCGGTTTAACAACTGCCTTTATACCTTTCTCAGTTAATTCATCAATAAAGCTCTCTAACTCTTCTCCATACTCTTCAAATGCTTTATACATTAAAGAACCTTTTATATTGTATTTTTTGAATAAATTTCTCATGAATTCTTTGTTTGTTTCTATTTGAGCAGCTGCCTTTTTAGGCCCAACTGATAGAATGCCCATTTCTTCTAATAAATCAACAACTCCTTCTCCTAAAGGAGCTTCTGGACCTATAACAGCTAAATCTGGTTTAATTTTTTCAGCAAATTCTTTAACAGCATCTAAATCTGTTTCTTTTGCTAATTTTATCTCTTCAGATAATCTTGCAATTCCTGGGTTTCTATTTTTCATTAATGTGTAGAGTTTAACATCTCCATTCTTTTTTAAAGCATGTGCTATTGCACTCTCCCTTGCTCCTCCTCCAATCAATAAGATTTTCATAACCTCACCTTTTTATTTTTTAAAATTAAGATAAATAATAAAAAATAAAAAAGTGATTTAAATCTTTTACTCTAAAACTATCTCTCTATACTCTTTCTTTTCAGTATCTAAGATACCTATTGTTGGCATATTTGTGAGATAACCACAACATTCTCCTGGGTTTATAACTAAAACATCATCAACCTCTTCAAAAACCCTCTCATGAGTATGACCATAAATAACAACATCATACAAACCAGATTTAATAGCCATCTCTAAAACAGATTGATGATGTCCATGGGTTATAAAAAATCTTAGTCCATCAATTTCAATTGATATGAAGTCATCAATTATATTTTCTTCGTTTATATTCTTTAGCCATTCTCTCAATTTGCATCTCTCTCCATCGTTATTTCCATAGGTAGCTATGATATTTGCGTTTAAGTTTTCAAATTCCTTTATAACAAATAAACTAACAAAATCCCCACAGTGTATAACTGTCTCAACTTCTTCTTCATTAAAAATCTCTATAGCTTTTCTTATATTTGGCAGATGGTCGTGAGTGTCGCTCATTATTCCAATTTTCATTATCTCCCCCCAAAGATATTTTATACAATCTTACATTTATTTATTAAATCCTTCTATAATAATTTTTTGATGAAAGAAAAATTATTTTTTCTTAAAATGTTCAATTACCTCAGCTATCAAATCAACCACATACTTTACGTTATCGCTCTTTATTATTACACTGTCTGATGTTGCAACAACTTCTTTATTTTTAAGCTCGTAATCACAATTTTTAACACAAAAAACCTCCCCCTCTATACCTAAAGCTTTCATCTTCTCTCTGATGTTTTTAGCTAATATTCCACTTTTTGACACTTGGGCGTCTAAATAAATAACAGCTTTGATATTATAATGCTTAAGAATCTCCAATAAAAGAGATATGGCTTTTTCAGTGTATTCATTTATCTTGTATTTGCCATATACATTTTCAAAATCTCTATAAATGTTATCATCACACAAAATAACTTCATTACCTTTAATTAACGCCTCTAAGCCGATAAGAACATTAAATCCATCAATATATATTGTTTTTCCTTTAAAATCTTTTAATTTTTTAAGCTTTCTTTTGGTTAATTCAATTTCTTTATCGTTGTGAGTAGTTCTAATAATTCTAATCCTATCTTCTTTACTCAACTTATAATGATTGGCTACAAAATTTAAAGCAACATCCTTTTTATATCCCCTATTTATCAAATACTTAAAATCTTCTTTAGCCTTTTCTATACTCATAATTTCCCCTTATTGGGCAAACTTCTTCACACTCTCTACAAAATATACAGCTATCTATATCTACTTTAACAATTAGAGAGTTTATATACTCATCTGGTGATAAAATTGCCTGTAAAGGGCATTTTTCAATACATTTTAAGCAGAGTTTGCATTTTTCTGGATTAATTTCTTTATTTATTATATCAATTGCCTCACATTCACATAAACCACAGCTATTACACCTATCTTTTAAAATAACTGGTGTTTTTGGCTTAGGAATTTCTCTTTTTAGTATTGGTATTGGGCAAACTAACACACAGACCCCACATTTTGTGCATTTATCGGCATCTATAGTAAACCTATCTTTTATTATTGCATTGTTTGGGCAAATCTCTACGCAAGTTCCACAGACAGAGCATATTGTTTCTCTAAAATCAAATATCTTTATTGCATTTGTAGGGCAGACATCTACACAAAGACCACAACCTATGCACTCAGTTAATTGTATTGGCTTAGTTTTTGAAGGTTTTGAAAACTTATTCCTATTTGTTAAAAAAATGCTTCTTATTAGAGTTTTTATTAATCCCGCCCCTTTAAAAATTTTATAAAACTCTTCTTCCATAAACCTCACTTACTTAAAATATTTTAAAAATATTCAAATTTATCGATTAATTGTTCTAAAATAAAAATTGGCGCCCTGGCCGGGATTTGAACCCGAGTCACGGGAGTGACAGTCCCGTATGATAGGCCGGGCTACACCACCAGGGCATAGTAATGCCAAGGACAACCTTAAGATTAATAATAAAATAATAAAAAGTGGCCGGCGGCGTCGCCCCTTTCCCGCCAGACGGCAGTACTCGGGGCATCGCTGGGGGGCTTAACTTCCGAGTTCGGGATGGGTTCGGGTGTGGCCCCCCCGCTATGACCGCCGTACCAAAGGAAATAGCGGGCCCGAAGGGATTTGAACCCTCGACCACCTGGTTAAAAGCCAGGCGCTCTGCCAGACTGAGCTACGGGCCCTCTTCAGCCCTTAGCTCGTTCGCGTTTCAAACATATTGCGTTTCTCATATATATACTTTTCGGTCGAACCCTCAAAGAGGGAGATGGTCCGGCGGGCCGGATTTGAACCAGCGACATGCGGATCTACAGTCCGCCGTTCTACCAGGCTGAACTACCGCCGGACACGAAGTGGTGGGCCTGCCCAGATTTGAACTGGGGTCTCAGGATCCCAAATCCCAAAGGATAGACCAGGCTACCCCACAGGCCCACTAAAGAAGAAATGGAGCCCCGGGGGGGATTTGAACCCCCGACCACCTGATTACAAGTCAGGCGCTCTACCAGGCTGAGCCACCGAGGCTCGTTTGCAGTATTAGTAAATTACTGATGTAGTATATAAACTTTTCGGTTATCGAATCATTTATTTATTTGGATGCTTCTGGTATATTTATAATATATAGTAGATGAATATTCCAACCACTCCACCAACAATAGTGGCTATTAAATTAACATGCTCGTTATTTAAAATTCCTTTCCTTTCAAATAAGGCTCCAACTAAACTATCTGCCAAATTTCCAGAGATACCTCCAATAGTTCCGCATAGAATAATTTTAGTATCACCAAAAAATAGATACCCAAATAACCCTATTAAAAACGCTCCTAAAACACCAGCTAATGTACCAAATATTGTTATTGCCCCATCAGTTCCTTTTTCAACAACTTCAAAGGTAGTTATTAATCTCGGCTTTTCATTAGATAAAACTCCAAGCTCTGAAGAAAAAGTGTCTGATGTGGCAGCGGCTATTGATGATATATAACCTATCAAAGCCCAGTTAAATCCAAATATTGTTAGAACTGCAAATAATATAGGAATTAATCCATTTGCTAAAACATTTCTTAAACTCCTACAGGTTTCATCTATCTTTTTAGCTTTCTTTTTTTCTAAACCAATCCTACTCACTAAAACTCCTAATATAAAAAAAGATAAAAGTAATATCAAATATTCAAATCCACAGAAATAAAGTAATATAAAACCCATAATTGATGAACCAACAATGCCAGTATTGTCTAAACATTTGCTCTTTTTAATCAACAATGCCAATACACATATAACTAAGATAGATACGAATAATCTTATCAGAGGTTCCATTGTCTCAACTTTCCCTACTGTATATTAGTTAATTAGAGCCCTGGCCGGGATTTGAACCCGGGTTTGGGGATCCGAAGTCCCCCGTGCTGTCCCCTACACCACCAGGGCTCGATGAGTCATTTACATAACATCTCAAGTTTTTCCTGTTTTCTTTTAATGTTAAACCTGATTTTATCTTTAAAATCTATTAAACTTTTTTTCTTAATTCTAATTGTCCATGAATCTTTATAGTTTTCACGTTTTTCATGATATATACTGAATTCAATTTTTAATTTATCAAGAAATTTACAACATAAATCTATTAAATCCTTATTAGTATTTGTCATCCGTATGCTACTGCTCACACTTCCTTCACTATCAAAAACTCCTCTTAAAAATAAACCCATAAGTTTTTCACTGTTAAACATCTTTTCATAATCCTTATATTTTTCTAACTTACGATACCATTCGCAAAATGGTGCAGAGAATACATAAACCTCGTATGCTTCCTTACGACCAGGTTTTTTGATAATACAACGTTTTATATTATCAAAACCAATAATCTTTAAATGTCTCTCAAATTCATCTGCAAAATCTTTATCTGTAACGTATAATTTAATACGATTTTTAGATATGCATCCATCTCCTTCAATAACACCCAATATATAAGCCAAACTTTCAGAAGGATTTAGATTAACTTTTTTAAATCTCTCTAATGCTCTTTGTTTAGACCTGTATCCTGAATTTAATAGTTTAACATCTTTTTTCTTTAACCAATATCTAACGGTTTCATCATTAACATTATATTCTTTTGCTATTCTAACTATTGACCATCCATTTTTATATAGTTTAACCCATTTTTCAGCTGTTTCATCAGTAACCTTACCCTTTCTCATGTTAATGCCGCTTTTTATCAGCCATTTTCTTACGGTTTCATATCCAATATTATACATTGTAGCAATTTGTCTTACGGTTAAACCATCTTTATATAATTTAATCCATTTTATAATCATTTCATTAGTGACTTTGCGACATTGTTTATTTTTTATTTCAATGCCATGTTTTTTTAGATACCTTCTTACAGTTTTTCTATCGATATTGAAATAATTGGCTATTTTGTATATTGACCATCCTTTGTTGTATAATTCAACTATTTTATTTGCTATTTCGTCAGTTACTTTTCTTTTCATATAATCTTCCTCAAAATATTTTCACATACAAACTTCAATTCTAAGCTACGGGGGCATATATGGTTGTTTATAGCAGTCTCTCTAAAATAACAATAAAAATCTAAAATCTAACTAAAACTAATTTAAAATAATTCTTTGCTCATAAAATAAACAAAAAATAAAAAATTAGAAATTTAGCAATTTACTGTTTTAAAGCTAATTTTATGTCTTCAACTTTTACTGTTTTTCTCTTTGCGTGCTTAGCTAACTCAACTGCTTCTTTTGCAATTTCTAATGCGATTTCTTCAACTGCTTCTGCTAAGTATTCTGCAGCTGCTCTGCTAACTCTCTCTGCTCCAGCTTTTTTCAAGATTCTTTCAAATGGTGCAACTGGAAGCTCAGCCATAATACCACCTCAGAAGTTTTACAAGGATTTTTTATTAAAAATAGGGTATTTAAAATTTTCGGTTTAGTTTGATGCTTATGATAGCTTAGCTGATAGAATAAAACTTTATATGGAAAATAGAAATTTTTATAAAATTAATGAATGCCTCATCTTTATGCAAGCTTAACTTTTTCCTTTATCTTTTTGATATCTTCTGGTTTAGCGATGGTTTTTGGATATTTTGGAAGATATGGACATTTTATTTCTTTTTCAGTAGATATCTCATAAGTTCCAATTTCTTTGGCTATCTCTATAATATCATTCTTATCCAAACCAATTAAAGGCCTTAAAATTGGATATTTTATATCCTCACTTATAACTCTCAAGTTCTTTAATGTTTGAGATGCTACCTGTCCTAAATTATCTCCAGTAACAATAGCATCACAATCTAAATATTTTGCATACTTCTCAGCCATTTTTAGCATTTTTCTCTTACAGAATATGCATGTATAGTTCTCTCTTTTAATGCTCTTGAGTTTTTCTACGATATCTTTCATATCTTTTGAGTAATCATAGACAACAAATTCTAATTCGGTATCGTAATCGCTTAAAATCTCTACTATTCTTCTTACTTTATTTAATGCCTCTTCACTCATCTTTAAATGTAACAAAACAGCTCTACAGCCCCTTCTAATCATCATAAAAGCTGCTACAGGGCTATCTATTCCGTCAGAGAGTAGGCAGAGAACTTTTCCCTGGCTACCAGCTGGCAATCCACCAATGCCTTCATATTTTTCTGTGAAGATATAAGCCCTATCGTTTAAAATTTCTATCCCCAAAACTATATCTGGGTTTTCTAAATCAACCTCTAATCCAAGTTTTTCAACTATAGCTTCTCCAACTTTTTTATTTACTTCAACTGATGTAAATGGGAATTTTTTATAACTTCTTTTTGTTTTAACTGCAAAAGTTACTTTTTCTTTATTTAGTGTTTTTAATTTTTTCTTCATAACTTGGATTGCAAAACTTACAATTTCGTTGATATCTAATGGGCACTCATAAACTGGGCTATATGAAACAATACCAGCAACTTTTTTTAATAATTTTATAGCTAAATCTTCTTTATCTTTTGTATTCACTTTAACCAACAATCTTCTATGTAAAATCTTAACATCACAGTCAATCTCGTATTTTCTAAACAATTTTATAATATTTTTTCTTAAGATTTCCTCTAAATTTCTTCTAATTGGGTCTGATTTTAAACCAATTTCTCCGTATCTAACTAATATTTCCATGTTAATCACCATTAAGCTTTTTCATCTTTTGAATATGCAATAATTCCATTAATTATAGCAACAGCTATTGGTGTTCCCCCTTTAGGCCCTATAGTTGATATATTTGGAATATTTAACTCTCTAAGTGCTTCTTTTGACTCTGATGCCTGAACAAACCCCACCGGAACACCAACAACTAATTTTGGTTTTATATTTTCTTCTTTAACTAATCTTATAACCTCAAACAATGCGGTTGGGGAGTTTCCAATAACTACAATTCCATCATCTATCAAATCCTTAGCCAATCTCATTGAAGCAACAGCCCTTGTTATTCCTTCTTTTTTAGCAATTTCATAAACATCTGGATGATTTATAAAACAATAAACCTCATCATATCTAATTCCTGCTTTAATCATATTTACATCAACAATTATTGGCTTTTTATCTTTTATAGCTTTAATTCCTTCTTCTATTGGGTTATTTTTAAACATCAAAAGTTTGGCATATTCAGGGTCTGCTGTAGCATGAACTACTCTTTCAATAATCCCCATCTCTTTTTCATTGAATTCATTTATTTTGTCTCCTAAAACTTCTTTTATTTTATTTCTAACAATTTCTCTTGATTTATTTGCTATATTTAGGCCATCTTTTGATATTGCTCCCATAAAATCCATAAAAATCACCAAATTAAAATAGAAAAGTTAAAAATAGAAAAAATAAAAATAATTTTGGTAATTTTTTAGTAATTCTTATTCCTCAAAGTTTTTATAACTTCATCAACTATTTGTGGTGCTAAACCAATATATGTCTTTGGATTCATCAATTCTTCTAACTCTTCTTTTGTTAAATACTTTATAACTTCCTCATTTTCTAATAAAACATCTTTTAAATGTCTCTTTTCTTCATAGGCTTTCATTGCACACTGCCTAACAACTTCATGGGCTGTTTGCCTGCCCATACCTCTTTTAGCTAATTCAATCATTATTCTCTCAGCCATTATAAGTCCTTTTGTTAATTCTAAGTTTCTCTCAACATTTTCAATATTAACTCTTAATTTTTTAACCCCTTTAATTGCTAAGGTTAAGATATGGTCTGTTAAAACGCAAACCTCCGCAAATATACATCTTTCAGCAGATGAGTTTGTTAAATCTCTCTCTTCCCATAATGGGATGTTGTCCATCTCAGCTATGCATAGAGACTTTATAACTCTTGAAAGCCCACAAATTTGCTCAAAAGTTATTGGATTTCTCTTGTGAGGCATTGTTGATGAACCTGTCTGCTTAGTTGGGTCAAACTCTTCTTCTAACTCTCCAATTTCAGTTCTCTGCATACTTCTAACAGTAACACCAATTTTATTTAATGTTTGAGCAATTAAAGCCATTAAAGCAATGAATTCAGCATGTCTATCTCTCTGAATAACTTGATTTGAAATTAAAACTGGCTCTAATCCTAAAATCTCAGCAACTCTTTTATGCACCTCCAATCCTTTCTCTCCCATAGCAGCCATTGTTCCAACAGCTCCAGTAATCATAGAGACGCAGATTCTTTTCTTAGCTTCTTTTAATCTCTCTAAGTGTCTATCAATTTCAGCTGCCCATAGAGCAAATCTCATCCCATAGGTTGTTGGAATTGCATGCTGTCCATGAGTTCTACCAACACAAACAGTGTATTTGTGCTCTTCTGCTTTATCTAATAAAATATCTCTTAACTGCTTTAATTTTTCTTCTATAATTTCAATTGATTCTTTTAACAGTAGAGAGTTGGCAGTATCAACAATATCGTTTGATGTAGCTCCAAAGTGTATGTATTCTCCAGCATTTCCTTCACAAACTTCAGCTAAAGCTCTAATCATTGCAACAACATCATGTCTTGTTTGTTTTTCAATTTCTTTAACTCTCTCTAATTTTACATATTTTGTTGATGCTTTTCTGTTAATTTCTTCAGCGGCTTCTTTTGGGATTAAGCCGAGTTCTGCTTGAGCTTTAGCTAATGCCGCTTCAACTTTCAACATTTTTTCTAATTTATTTTCCTCTTCCCAAACTCTTCTCATCTCAGGAGTTCCATATCTATAATCAATTGGATGCACAGCCATTTTTTCACCACAAGGGTTTTATTATTTGATTAAGTTTCAGTTTTACTTTTATGATTTTTATAGTTTGGCGGTAAAAATATGGTATTGTTCACAATGAAATTTAAGATTAGAGTATTTATTTATATTAAAATTAAAAAGCATATTTGAAGCTTTATAATATAAAGCTTCAGAACTTCCTTATTCATTCCAAAATATTTTGCAAAATATAATTTGCTAAGTGCTTACTTAATATTCATAACCATTCCAAAACCCATACTATTCTTTTCCCCAAACCCACACTCATAACCAAATTTTATTAGCTCATAATCCCCCCAAACCTTAAACACCATTTCAGAACACCTACAATAAATATCCTTTATTCTCATCCTCTTAGGCTTATATTTTAAAATTTCAAATTCAAAGTTCATATCACATTTTTCATTATAAAATGCCTCATATTTCTTTTTTAGGTTATTTTTTAAGTTTTCATAAAATTTTGAATTGTTTGGAAGTAAATCATAAGTTTTTAATCCATCTTCTGTCTCAATCATTGTCTTTAAGTAATTTGCAGAATGAATTTTATTATATATGGCTGATGCTAAATAGTACTGGTGGTTGTAAGGAATTGCTGTAAAATAATCAGCTCTAATTCTAACTAGGAATACCATAACCACACTGTCAGTAAATAAATCTCCATACTCTCCCTCATAAATATTTACAGAAATACCTTTGTTATCCCTCACATACTTGTTATTTTTTTGTGTTGTGATTAATAGATTCAATTTATATAGATTCAATTTATGGAGTAATTCTTCGAAAATTGTACTAATTTTCGATTTTTGAACCAAAAACAATTTATTAACAGATTAATACAAATAATAGCACTTTCAAAAGTTCCAGGAAAAGTTGTTAAAGTTGCACTTGAAAATGAAGATGGCTATGTTGTGTATGGCGTAGAAATCTCAACATCTAACGGAATAAAAGATGTTAAAGTAGATGCTGAAAATGGGAAAATATTTAAGATTGACGGAGATTATAACGAAAAAGACAACAATGATAAGGAAGTAGATGATGATAAAGCAGATAACGATAAAGAAACAAATGATGATAATATACAATAATTAGCAAATAGAAAATTTAAAATTCACTTTTTTATTAATGGATTATTCGATTTTTGTACCAAAAGACTTATTTGAACCAAGTTATATCAACAATTTTTGATTTTTATTTTTTTAATTAGTTAGATGAGGTGTTTATAATGGTTGCAGATGTTGATGAGATAATAAGATTTTTATCAAGCATTCTTGCACTTTTAATATTTACTATATCTATAATTGCGTATCATAGAGAACGTAGGAAAAAGCTTTTTTTAGTATCGTTAGCATTCTTTTTTTATGCATTGAAAGGATTTTTAAAGATTTCAGATATTTTTATTCCACAAAAAGGAGATTTTATTGAAATTTTTGCTAATTTACTTGATTTTATAATATTAGCATTATTTTTTATGGCGATAATTATGGATAAGTAGGGAAAGTATGGAGTTAGAGCTTGAGTTGAGAAGAAAGATTTATAACTCAATAAAAAAACATCCAGGAATTCACTTTAGAGAATTGGAAAGAAGAGTAAACATTGCTACTGGTAATTTACAATATCATCTTCAATATTTAGAAAAGAAAAACTTGATAAAATCTGAAAATGATGGTGGTTATGTAAGATATTTCCCAAAAGATTGTCAATTAGATGAAAATGGAAAAAAGATAATGTCATTCTTGAGAAGAAAGACATCAAGGCATATTATTTTATACCTATTAAGCAAAGAATCTGCTAATAACAAAGATATTGCAAAAGACTTAAACCTATCACCATCAACAGTATCTTAGCACTTAAATAATTTAATTAATGCAGGGATTGTTGAGAAAGAAAAAATAGGAAGAGAAAGTTTATTTAAAATTAAAAACCCTGAAAAGATTGTTGATATTTTAATAACATATAAAGAAAGCTTCCTTGATAAGATTATTGATAGGTTTATAGATACATGGGAACCGATAGTATTAAAATAATATATTTACCAATATAAAATTGGGTGATTACCGTGGATTTATATGCAATAGCTGAACAGATTGTAATAAATTATGGTTATCTTGGAGTATTTATAATATCATTTACAGAAGCGTTTATACAACCCATTCCTCCAGATGTTTTTATAATAGGAGCATCTTTTTTTGGTTTAAACCCAATAATTTCTGCAATAGTTGCTACAATAGGCTCAACCTTGGGAGGTTTATTTGGATATTTTTTAGGAGATAAGTTAGGACATTCAGTTTTTGTAAAACTTTTTGGAGGGAAGAATTTACATAAGGGGGAAGAGTTTTTTAACAAGTATGGTGTTTTTGGAGTAATTATAGCAGGTATTTCTCCATTACCATATAAAGTTATTGCATGGCTTTCAGGAATTTTTGAAATGCATAAATTATTATTTACAATTGGGACAATAATTGGAAGGTTGCCGAGATTTTTGGCTGTAGCCTATTTTGGAGATATTTTAGGAAATGTAAATAAATTGAATGAGTTTAATATTTGGCTCTTTTGTCTAATAAACTCTCACTACAATTCTATACTTGATATAATTATGCCAATAATCTCTAAAACCGTATATCCTTTAATTGCTATCACAATTCTAATAATCTTAATAAAAAATAGAAAATTTGGAATAAAGCTAATTTCTATTTTGTTTTTAGCTGTTATAATTTTATTTTCATTAAAATATTTGATAAATGAGCCAAGACCTTATTTGGTTTTGGAAAATGTCCATTTGTTATGCTATGAAGGAAATGAGCCAAGTTTTCCAAGTGGTCATACAACCTTAGCATTTACGTTAGCAACATCCCTCTTATATTATTCAAGAAAAATAGGATTGTTATTTTTAATTTGGGCAATTTTTGTAGCTTATAGCAGAGTTTATGTTGGAGTTCATTATCCTTTTGATGTTCTTGCTGGAATCATTATTGGAATAGTTTGCGGATACTTAATAAAAATTGATATATTGAAATTAATAAATAAATATAGAAAATACATTAAAAGTTATATCATTAAAAGAAAAATAAAAAAAGAGAAATAATTTATTCTTCTTTAAAGTATTCGTCATAAACTCCAGCATCAACTTCTTTTTGAACTTCTTTAGGATCTTTTCCTTCAACTGTTACTCCCATTGAACCACAGGTTCCTAAAACTTCTTTTACAGCATTTTTTAATGTATAGGAGAGCATTGAATCCATTTTCATTTTAGCTATTTTAACAACTTGCTCCATTGTCAAGTTTCCAACAACTTCATGTCTTGGTTCGTGAGCGGCTGTTTCAATTCCCAACTCTTTTTTAATTAAAGCAGTTGTTGGTGGAATACCAACTTCAATTTCAAACTTTCTTGTTTCAGTATCAACTATAACTTTAACTGGGACTTGCATTCCTTCATAGTCCTTTGTTTTTTCGTTAATTTCCTTAACAACCTGCATGACGTTAACTCCTAAAGGCCCAATTGCAGGTCCTAATGGTGGCCCTGCTGTTGCTCTACCTCCAGTAACTAATACCTCAACAACTTCCTTAGCCATAATATTCACCTCAATATATGGAAGTGTTTCATTAAGAGAATTAATGTGTAGATAAAATTAATGCATTAAGTATATAAAGTTATGCCTTCATATAAAATTTAATCTTTATGCTTTGAAACTATTTTAACACCTTCAACAGATAAGGTTATTGGTATAGGAACGGCAGCATTCTCAAGTTCCAATGTAACTTCCTCTTTATTCTTATCAACTCTAATAACCTTTGCCCTCTCTCCTTTAAACGGCCCAGCAATGATTTCAACGACATCTCCTTTCTCAATATTTTCAATAATTTTCTTTGGAGTTAATAATGGCTCTATTTCTTCAATAGCAACTGTTCCTGGAACTATTCCTCTAACTCTTGGCATTCCTTTTATTAATTCCTCAACATCTCCTTTTGTCTCTGCCTCAACTAAAACATATCCTTTTAAAGACTCTGAAGCTAATATTGAATAAACATCTAACTGCTCTTTTTCAGCCCTACTTGCCATCAATCCAGCTATATTCTTTTCCTGACCAACCATAGTTCTAACTGCAAAAATCATAATCCCACCTAATAAATTTTAAAAAATAAAATAAAAAATAAGTTAAAAATTCTGTATAAAAAAGTTTCTAAATTTATTGTTTGATTAACTTATACTCTTGGAGTTGTAGGAGGTTTTAATAGACCTTTAATGTATGTTGCTGGGACGTGAATTATATAGCCAATAATCCCTAATAAAGATATCCCTAAAGCTGTAACTTTAGCAACAGATAAAAATTCATCTTTTGTGGGCTTTTTCAAAACTAACCAAACTCTTCTACATTCTTCAATAAATTCTTTAATTTGTTCTATTTTTTGATTAAAATTTGCTTCCATTGTATCCCCTTAGATTTTTGGAATATTTAGTAAATCAGTTTTTTTCCTTTTAAGTCCAGTTTCTCCAAATTCAACTCTTGACTGAACTCCAGTAACAACCAATAAAACTCTTACAGTATTTTCTAAGTTCTCATCTATTGTAGCTCCCCATATTATTGTAGCATTTGGGTCTAATCTTGAAGATACTGTAGCAACAACATCTTTAGCTTCATCCAATGTTAAATCTTCAGGACCCATTATATGTATTAGAGCCCCAGTAGCTCCATCTATGTCAACATCTAATAGTGGAGAGTTTAATGCCATGTTAATAGCTTCTTTAGCCCTTTTCTCGCTATCGCTTTCACCAATACCAATCATTGCTAAGCCTCCATTGCTCATTACAGCTTTGACATCAGCAAAATCGACATTAATTAATCCATCTTTAGTAATTAATTCAACTAACCCCTTTACAGCGTTAATTAAAACTTCATCAGCTACTTTAAATGCTAATTTTAATGGCATGTTAGGAACTATATCAAATAATTTTTCATTTGGAATAACAACCAATGTGTCAGTATGTTGCTTTAATCTTTCCAAACCTTCCATTGCATTCTTCATTCTAACTTTTCCTTCCATAGCAAATGGTAGGGTAACTACAGCAACAGTTAAAGCTCCTATCTTCTTAGAGATCTCAGCTACAACAGGAGCTGAACCAGTCCCTGTTCCTCCACCCAACCCGCAGGTGATAAATACCATATCTGAATCTTGAATTGCTGCTTTAATCTCTTCAGCACTTTCTTTCGCTGCCTCTTCACCAATTTTTGGATTACCTCCAGCTCCAAGACCTCTTGTTAATTTTTTACCAATTAAAATCTTTTTATCAGCTTTTGTTCTAATTAATTGCTGGGCATCTGTATTAAGAGCAACTGTTTTAGCTCCTTCTATACCTTCTAACATTAATCTTGTGATAGTGTTATTTCCAGCTCCACCACAACCGACTACAGTAATCTTTGCTTTAGTTTGTTGCAAATATTCCAATAACTCCTTATCTTCTGGAGATAATTCTAATTCATTAAACTCCTCTAATTTACTTCCTTCCTCTAAAACATTTTTTAGAAATTTCACGTTATGACCTCCATAAAATTATTTATTTTAAATAATTTAATAAATATAATAGATTTTACCGATATTATGACCTAAATAATTATATATGAATATTTTATATAGTATTTCCCTACGTGGATGTTCATCAGGTATCGTTGATGTTGCATATTATTATTATTCAATTTTAAAATTAGGTATAAAAATCTATTGGTTATGACTTTTCATAATAAAATAATTTAGGTTGAAATCATTGGGCATTAAAAAGTTATTTGGTGAGTATTATGGTTAAACTTCCTGCCATATCAAAAAAACCAAGAGAAATTGCAAAACAAAAAATTATTGAATTGGCTAAAAAGATGTATGATGATTTAATGAGGGGTAAAAGACCAAAAATAACAATGCCAATTAGAAGTTTATCTAATGCTGTATTTGATAAAGAGAAGGGTTCATTCACTTTGGTAGGTAAAGAAAAGGCAAGAACATTAACTGTAAATCAGGCGAAGATTTTTGCACAAACAACTAAGATGTTGGAATTTGCTAAGCAGTTATTAGAAAGTAATGATTTTTCAACATTAAGGGAAGCTTATTACGTCTCAAAAAACTGGGGGGAAGCAAGATTTGATGACCAACAAGCATCAAACAATGTTATTGAGGATTTAGAAGCGGCTTTAGGAGTGTTGAGGGAGCATCTTGGATTTATTCCTGAAGAAGATGGTTCCTCAGTAGTTGGGCCGTTAAAAATTATTGAAGAAACACCAGAAGGAGAGCTTGTTGTTGATTGCTCAAAGTTGGGAACTGGAGCTTATAATATCCCAAATGATGTAACAAAATTAAATCTTGAGACAGATGCTGACTTTATATTGGCAATAGAAACATCTGGTATGTTTGCAAGGTTGAATGCAGAGAGATTTTGGGACAAGCATAACTGTATATTGGTTTCATTAAAAGGAGTCCCAGCGAGAGCTACAAGAAGGTTTATAAAAAGGCTTCATGAAGAACACGACTTACCTGTTTTAGTATTTACTGACGGAGACCCTTATGGGTATTTAAATATTTATAGAACTCTAAAAGTTGGAAGTGGTAAGGCAATACACTTAGCTGATAAATTATCAATTCCTGCAGCGAGGCTGATTGGAGTTACTCCACAAGATATTGTTGATTATGATTTACCAACACATCCATTAAAAGAGCAAGATATTAAGAGAATAAAAGATGGATTAAAGAATGATGACTTTGTGAGAAGTTTTCCAGAATGGCAGAAAGCTTTAAAGCAGATGCTTGATATGGGAGTGAGAGCAGAACAGCAGTCTTTAGCTAAGTATGGTTTAAAGTATGTTGTTAATACTTATTT
This sequence comes from Methanocaldococcus bathoardescens, assembly GCF_000739065.1. GTDB lineage: Archaea > AGJL01 > Methanococci > Methanococcales > Methanocaldococcaceae > Methanocaldococcus > Methanocaldococcus bathoardescens. The sequence continues at coordinate 1,289,457 of NZ_CP009149.1, forward strand.
ACCTGAAAAAATTAAGGATGAAAGCACATGGCTACCATAATTTTGAATAATATTTAATAATATTTTAAATTTTAAATTAATAAATTTTAGATTAATAATCTCTATTTTTGCCATTCTTTCTTTAGATATTTTTTCAAGTTCATCAAAAAGACATTTTCTCTATTGTCAATATTAATCTAATATATTTAAATTATCCAATTTTAATAGCTAAAATAAAAAATTTTGGAATTATGGCGCAGGGGCTGGGATTTGAACCCAGGCGGGGCAAAGCCCCACTGGATCTCAAGTCCAGCGCCGTAGTCCTGGCTTGGCTACCCCTGCACAAAACAGGCATAATGAAGAATATAATGATTTGGTATATAAATTTTACGGTTATATTTTTTAAGATATAAGAAAATAAATTATGGAATAGTTATTTTATTTAGTTTTCCTTCAACGAATAAAGAGACATTTTTATCAACATCATTTCCTTCAGCATAATAAATTTCCATTTTTTTACTAAATTTTTTGTAATTTTCTTCATTTATACTTTTACATATAATTGCACTGACCTTTTCTTTTATAATAGATTTTTGCCCACTTTCATCATTGAAAATAACTTTTGTTCCCTTAATTTCATTATCTTCTATTCTAACAATTAAAAAATACTCACAATCTTCAAAACTATCGCTAATTTTATCAACATCCATTGAAACAGCTATTTTCATACTCTCAACTCATAAATTGATAATATTAAAAAAATAAATATGATTAAGAGTTATTTAAATACTTTACCCTGCAAGATACACAAATCTCAGTGCAAATATTATAGCTAAGACATATACAAGCCAGTGAACCTCTTTCCATCTTCCAGTAAATACCTTCAAGATTGGATAAGTAATAAATCCTAAAGCAAGCCCTGTAGCTATACTGAATGTTAAAGGAATTGTTAATATTGTTATAAATGCAGGAATCGCCTCTGTATAATCATCAAAATTAATATTCTTTATAGATTTCATCATTAAAGCTCCTACAATAACAAGAGCTGCTGCTGTAGCATAAGGTGGAATTGCCTTAACTACTGGGTAGAAGAATAAAGATAGTAAAAACAGCACTGCTACAACTACTGAAACAAAACCTGTTCTTCCTCCAAGTGCAATACCACTTGCAGATTCTATATAGGTTGTTACTGTTGAGGTTCCCAATAGAGAGCCAACAACAGTTCCAGTAGCATCTGCCATTAATGCCTTTTCAACTCTTGGCAGTTTTCCATCTTTATCTAAATATCCAGCTTGTGAAGATAATGCACTTAAAGTCCCTAAGGTATCAAACATATCAACAAAGAAGAATGCTAAGACAATTGTTAAAAGTCCTAAGTTTAAAGCCCCCATTATATCTAACTGCAAGAATGTTGGTGCAATTGAAGGAGGCATTGAAAATATTCCTTCTGGGAATGGTGAAATTCCTAAAATCATTCCTATAAGTGAAGTTACTATAATCCCAATTAAAATAGCCCCAATTACATTTCTACTGACTAAGATTGATGTTAAAAATATTCCAAACAATGCCAACAGTGTGGATGGTTCCATTAAATTCCCTAATGTAACTAACGTAGCTTCACTATCAACTATAATACCTGCACTCTTCAACCCAATAAATGCAATAAATAAACCAATACCAACAGCAGTTCCATATTTTATAGCATTTGGTATAACATTAAAAATCCATGTCCTTATTTTTGTTAATGTTAAGATTATAAACAACACTCCAGAGATAAAAACAGCACCTAACGCAACTCTCCAATCAATACCCATTCCCAAACAAACACCGTAAGTGAAGTAAGCGTTAAGCCCCATCCCTGGAGCTAAGGCAAATGGGTATCTTGCATATAAACCCATGGTTAATGTGGCTATTGCTGATGCTATACATGTAGCGACCATAACTGCCCCAAAATCCATCCCAGCAGTGCTTAAAATTTGTGGATTAACAAAGATTATATATGCCATTGTCATAAATGTTGTTATTCCTGCAAGAGTCTCTACTTTTAGATTAGTCCCATATTTTTCAAATTCAAAGTATCTTTCAATAAATTTCATTATCACCACCTAACATTTGCTATAATAGTTTATCTGTAGTCAATGTTTTATAAATCTTTAATATAGAATAGAAAGTTATAGTTAGCTCTTAAAATAGTTAATTCTTTAGAGAAGATAATTGGGATACTAAAAACATTAATTATGGTGATTAAATGGAAGGTTTAACAGTAGGATTATTTGGGCATGTTGAAGGTGTTGGAAAAGAGTTAGGGAAAAAAGGGACATCAACAGATATAACATTATACAATTACAAGCAAGGGGATAAAGCTATTTGCTATGTTGAGCCCACAAGATATCCAGATAGGATAAACCCCCTAATCTATGCAATAAACATGATGGATTACGCTTTAGTTTTTATTGATGAGATTACAGGAGAGTTAGGGGAGACACTTTTAGCATTGGATATGTTTGGAATAAATAGAGGAGCTTTTGTTGTTGGAGATTATGTTGATTTAGACATGTTGAAAAATATAATATCTCAAACATCAATGAAAGATTTTGAAATCTTAGAGAAAGATTTTATAAACATTAGAGAAAAGATGGTTAATTTAAATGTGGATAGAGATTATGATGGAGTTGTTAAAATTCCAATAGACCACTACTTTACAGTTAGGAGTGTTGGAACAGTCATATTAGGAAAAGTTGAAACTGGGACAGTAAAAGTTCATGATAACCTAAGGGCTTATCCAACAGACAAAACAGTGATGGTTAGAAGTATTCAAATCCACGATAATGATTTTAAAGAGGCGAAAGCTGGGAATAGAGTAGGTTTAGCTTTAAAAGGAATAACTACAGATGAGTTGGATAGAGGAATGATATTATCAAATGGTGAGTTAAAAGTTGCTAAGGAAATTGAGGTGGATATTAATTGGAATCCATTCATGCAAAAAACAGTAAAAGAAGGAGAAAATTACCAAATAATTGTTGGTTTGCAAAGTGTTTCTTGCAATGTTGAAGAAGTAAATAACAACAAAATAAAGCTTTCTTTACAAAAGGAAATAGCTTATGATGTTGGAGATAAGTTATGTTTAGTTGATGGTAGTGCAAAAATTAGAATATTGGGTGTTGGAAAATTATAGTGTTTTTCAAAATTAACAAAATTTATTAAGGAAGGTTTGAACGCCTTCCAAAGGAAGGCGTTCATCTATACCTTAGTTATTTCAAAAAGTTTTGAAAAACACTATAGAATAAAGTATTTATATGAAAAATTTAAAATTTTTAATTTCCCCCTACGGCCCACGCTCTCGACATGGCGGAGCCAAGGATGAGAGAGGGTAGGATATAGGGGGAACACTTTTTTAAATCTTAATATTTCCTATTTTGTTGATAACATGGTTAATCTTAAAGAACTTTCTCAAAAAGAGATATTGGAACTTATAGATTATGTTAGATTACTAAGGAAGCAAAATTTTAGCTATTCTCAAATATCTAAAAAGATTGAAGTTGAGAGAGATATTAAAATTTCTAAATCTACGATTATTAGATGGTGTAAAAATACAAACAGCCCTTTCAATAAAATAAAATTTTTGGATTTATCTCTATCTCCTGAGATTTCTTATATAATTGGTGTCTATTTTGGAGATGCCAACATTTATTATAGAAAAAAGACAGGAACTTACTATTTTAGAATTAAAGTTGTTGATAAGGACTTTGCAGAAGTCGTTAAAAACAGTTTAATAAAAATCGGATTAAATCCAACAATTATCTATGTGGAGGAGAAAACAAGAAGTAATAGATGGCATGTTGAAGCAAGTAGTAAAAGTTTGTATAAGTTTTTAAATCAAAATAAGGAAGAGCTTTTTAAAATAGCTGAAAAATATCCTGAAGATTTTTTAAGAGGATTTTTTGATAGTGAGGGATACATTACTTCAAATAAAATAGCATTAGAAAATTATAATTTAGAACTTTTGGAATTTTCAAAAGAGCTGTTAAAAAAGTTAGATATACATTCAACAATCCACATAGCAAAGAAAAAAGGAACTGAATCAAATATTAGAGGTGAAATTTACCATTATAAAGACGATTTTTATAGATTGTCAATCCATAGAAAAGAATCTGTTAAGAACTTTGCTATAAAAGTCAGTTTCTCTATAAAAAGAAAACGAGAAAAACTCCAAAAATTCTTGGAATCTATGGATAAACATTAATTCTTACATTTAAATATATAAATATAATATATTAAAATATAGAAATAGTAGCGGGGGGAGGATTTGAACCTCCGATCTCCGGGTTATGAGCCCGGCGGGATGGACCTGGCTACCCTACCCCGCTTCTCTCAATCTAAAACAGGCAAAACTACTATAACTACAAACCAATATATAAAGATTTTGGTTTAGTGTATGCTAAAGACACAACCATAAAAATTTAAAGATTAGAGTTCTAAGGATTTATCGAGTTTTTCAATCAAGTTTTTAATCTCATTTACTTTTTCTAACATGATTTCTTCAGCACCTGCTTCTAAATTTAACCTTAACAATGGTTCAGTGTTAGAAGGTCTTAAATTAAACCAGAAGTTTTTACAATAAATAGATATTCCATCCAACTCTTCAAGCTTACAATCTTTAAAATGCTCCTTTATTTTTTCCATGATGTATTTTTGGTCTTTGACTCTGAAGTTTATCTCCCCACTGTGAGGATATTTATTGAATTCCTTATTTAGCTCAGACAATGTTTTGTTTTCTTCATCCATAGCTTTTAAAATATAGTTTAAAGCTAACAATGGACTCTCAAAATAACCAATTTCTTTAAAGTAAAAATGATTACTTAGCTCTCCAGCAAATTCAGCATCTATTTCATGCATTAATTTTTTAATGAAATAGTGCCCAACTCTACTTTTTATTGGTATTCCTCCAAATTTTTCAATAATTTCTGGAACTATTTTAGAACATCTTAAATCATAAACTATCTTAGCTTTTGGCTTTTCTTTTAAAATTTTTTCTGCCATTATAGCTGTTAATATATCTCCTCTCAAAACATTTCCATTTTCATCAACAATCCCTAATCTATCTCCATCTCCATCAAAAATTAAACCTAAATCACAGTTATTTTCTTTAACTGCCTTTATTATATCTTTTAAGCATTCCATCTTTAATGTATCTGGCTGATGAGCAGGGAAAGAGCCGTCAGGATAATCATTTATAAAGATAGCATTATCAAACAACTCACTTAAAATCTCTTTCTCAGCTATTGTTGTAGCTCCATTGGCAAAATCAACAGCTATTTTTTTATCAGATATATCGCATCTCTTCAAAAAGAACTTTTTATAATCATTTACAATATCAACCTTAAAATCATCTAAGTTTAGATTTTTAATTTCTTCTTTTACACTTTCTGTTAAATCATATTTTTTGAATATTGGTTTTATTTCTTCTATTGGTGATAGAGGGATAGCTTCTTTATCACACATCTTAAAGCCAGTGTATTCAGGTGGGTTATGAGAAGCTGTCAATATAACTCCTAAATCATACTTCCCTTTAGTTCCAAAATACATTAGAGGTGTTGAGATAGTTCCTGCATAAAATACATCAGCATATTCCTTTAAACCAACAATAAAATATGGTAGAAGTTTTTTGGAACCAATTCTTACATCATTTCCAACTAATATTTTTTTATTTTCAAATTTTTTACCAATACATTTTCCTAGGGAATAGGCAAAGTTTTCATCCAAATCTTTATCATAAACCCCTCTAATATCATAAGCTTTAAATACCATAAAATCACCACAAACATAAATTTTAAATATTGATATCTGACATTTCTATATTAAAAGTTTAACTTTTGTATCAATAAAAACAATAAATTTGTAAATGTGAGAATATGGAGTTATTTAAGGATATAAAAAATCTTGGAAAACTTGTAAGGTTGGAGAGGATATTCGACAGAGATAGTGAAAAAACCGTAATAGTTCCAATGGACCACGGGGTTTCAAACGGTCCAATTAAGGGACTTATAGATATGAAAAAAACAGTAAATGATGTTGCTGAGGGAGGAGCTAACGCTGTCCTTTTACACAAAGGAATTGTTAGACATGGACACAGAGGATATGGCAAAGATGTTGGATTAATTATTCACTTATCAGGAGGTACAGCAATATCACCAAATCCATTAAAGAAAGTTATAGTTACAACTGTTGAAGAAGCTATTAGAATGGGTGCTGATGCTGTCTCAATCCATGTAAATGTTGGTTCAGATGAAGATTGGGAGGCATACAGAGATTTAGGTATGATTGCTGAGACTTGTGAATACTGGGGAATGCCATTAATTGCTATGATGTATCCAAGAGGAAAACACATTCAAAATGAGAGAGACCCTGAGTTAGTAGCTCATGCAGCAAGATTGGGAGCTGAGTTAGGAGCTGATATAGTTAAAACAAGCTATACAGGAGATATTGATTCATTTAGAGAGGTTGTTAGAGGTTGCCCAGCACCAATTGTTGTTGCTGGAGGACCAAAAACAAATACAGATGAAGAATTTTTACAAATGATTAAAGATGCTATGGAAGCTGGAGCTGCTGGAGTAGCAGTTGGTAGAAATATATTCCAACATGATGATGTTGTTGGCATAACAAGAGCTGTTTGTAAGATAGTCCATGAAAACGCAGATGTTGAAGAGGCATTAAAAGAGATTAGAAAGAAATAAAAGACTTAATATTTTATTCTCTTTATTTTTTTATTTATTTTTTAGAAAAAATAATTTAAATATTTTGATAAATAAAACAAAAAAGAAGAGTTTTTAGATTTACTCTCTTCCCAATTTTTCTATCATTCTCATTCCACATTTCCTACCTCTTCCAGGACCTAAACCTCTTCCACCGGCATCAATTCTATGGATAAATGTTGCTGGGACTCCACAGTATGGACAGAAGTCAGGTTTTGGAATGCCATAAGGGACTTCAATAACTTTTTGACACTTTGAGCACAAAAATTTTTTCATTTCCATTGTATCACTTAATCTTTCTTTAATTCATCCAATCTTTTTTTAATTCTTGCTAATTCTTCTTCTAACATCTTTTTCTCTTCTTCTAACTCTTTTATAGTCTCTTCTAAATATGTTCTCTCATCTGTTCCAACAAATCCTGGAGCATATCCTCTATATATATCCCATGCATGGACTAAAGCTCCAGTTTTTTCATCAACATAGAATGCGTGAGGGCCGAGACCACATCTGCATGGTCCTACATATCTGTATCTACCTCCAACTCCAACAGGAAATTTGAAGTGTCTCCAAAATCTTCTACCAAGTCCTCTTCCCCAACCAAGCATATTTTTCACCTTATTTTTTTCTAATAATACACATATGCGTAAAAATATAAAAACTTTTCTATTCTGTGAATTATAGTGTCATAATTACGCACAAATACTTATATAAACAACAAAAGACAATTTTAAATATTAAGTTATAATGTTTTAACAAAATCATTGGGGGATAATTATGACTAAAATTAGATATCCAGCAGTTGCAGGGATGTTTTATCCTTCACATCCTGATGAACTTATAGAATTAATTGAGCAGTGCTATTTACACAAATACGGCCCTAAGTCAATGCCAACTCATGGAAATTATGAAAAACCTATTGGCTTGCTTTGCCCTCATGCAGGATATATTTATTCAGGACCTATACAAGCTCACTCTTATTATGAATTATCAAAGAGAGTTGATGCTTTTGAAGAAATAACTGCTGTTATTTTAGGTCCTAACCACACTGGATTAGGTTCTGGAGTTAGTGTAATGGATGGAATTTGGAGAACACCGTTAGGAGATGTAAAGTGTGATGAAGAATTTGTTGAAGAGCTTTGGAGGAAATGTGAGATTATTGATTTAGATGAAACTGCTCATTTAAATGAACATTCTATAGAAGTGCAATTACCATTTTTAAAGCATTTGGAGTTACTAAATATAGCTAAATTTAGGATAGTTCCAATATGTATGATGTTCCAAGATTATGAAACAGCTGTGGAAGTTGGATATTTCATAGCTAAAATTGCTAAAGAGTTGAATAGAAGAGTGGTTATTATTGCCTCTTCAGATTTAACTCACTATGAGCCACAAGAAGTGGCATCAAAAAAGGATGCTATAGTTATTAAGGACATATTAGAGATGAATGAAAAAGAACTATACGAGGATGTTGTAAATTATAACATCTCAATGTGTGGTTATGGCCCTGTAATAGCTATGCTAAAAGCAATGAAAACTTTGGGAGCTGAAAAAGCTAATTTATTAGCTTATGCAACTTCTGGAGATATGACTGGAGATTATTCAGCTGTTGTTGGCTATGCATCAGCAATTGTTGAGTAGAATTATCAAAATAAAATAGTTTAAAAATAAATTAAATCTTCCCTTCTAAAACAAGTTTTGCAAATGTTTCAAAGCTTCTATCATAAGTTTTTTCTACATCAGGTGGGAAACAGCAAGCTGGTAACTGTCTATTTTTTAAATGATAGTGCAAACATTCACAGCACATTCCCTTTTTAAAGCATGAAGGATAACTGCAATTGCATCTTTCTAAATTAATTTCTTTGTTAGGACATTCCATCTTATCACCAAAATTTTATTTTTAATAGGACTTTCGCAGTTTATATATTCCATAAGGCATTTAGATGCCAAAGGTATCAGTTCCTTAAAAAATATTATTCCTGCGAAAGTCCTATTTAATTTTCCTGATTTTCCTCTAAGCTCTTTAAGAAATTAGCTATCTTATTAACTAAAATTTCTGCCTCTTCTTCATTTGTTGGATATTTCACTCTCAATATTGGAATATTTTTTCTTCTTACTAAATAGAGTGTTAATTCATTTGTTCTCTGGCATCCAATGCATCCAAAGGCAATAGGGGCATCTTCCATTATTATTGCCGCTTCAGCCTCTTCAATTAATGGCCCAATTAATGCCATTCTTCCTCTAACACCAGAAGGAACTTCTACAGCAGCATATTTTAAACCTTTCTTTGGTTCTTCATCGGTTATGTTCATAGGAGGGCTGTCTATTTCTGGGTTTCTAACTAATTTCCCCATAACTATATTTAGATTTAATGGCTTATGTCCAAATCTTTCAACTAAATCTGTTAATATTAAACTATTTGGAGGATATATGAATATTTTTTTCATTTCATCACCTTAAAACTTTTATTTTGAAACCATAGGGGGAACCCCTATTGGTATACCCACGTCCATTAAGTTGCCCCTTTTAGGGGCAATTAATGTCCAGCTCTTTTTAAATATTAGGACGTATTTGCAACCATAAGAGCAAACCGTTATGGTACGGGATTTTTATAGTTTTATATTTACTTATTTTGGAAATGCATCTTCAGGTAGAAACTTATATAATTCAGGCCTTCTTGCAATTGCTAAAACATCTTCAAATATTCCTGCTGTGATATCAACTACACCGATAGCTCCTACTACTTTATCCCCGTTTTTTATAGGGGCTACAATAACTGGGAGTCCAGCATAAGGCCCTACAATAGGTGTTGCTCTAATAACTTTTCCTTCTTTAATAGCCAATCTTAGAACATAACCTTCATAGTTTGTATCTACAACTTCCCCTTTTTCTAATCTAATCCCTGGCTTATTTTTACTTCTCATAGACACAGGAAGTTTATTAACCAATATATGGACAGCTTGAGCAATAGGTATTAATTCCTTTGCTTCAGAATTTTCAGATATGGTTATCATTTTCCCACCTAAAAATCTTTAAGTAATAGTTTAATAATTTTAACTTTAAAGTTACTCTATATAAACAATTTTTGCTAATCTACTATAAAGGATTATTGTTCTAATACTAACGTTCAATTTATCCAATCATTAAGTTATTCTTAAAAATTAGGTGGTAAAAATGGAAAAAATTACCTGTGTAGGACATACGGCTCTTGATTATATTTTCAATGTAGAAAAATTTCCAGAACCAAATACCTCAATTCAAATTCCTTCAGCAAGAAAATATTATGGTGGAGCAGCGGCAAATACAGCAGTAGGAATAAAAAAACTTGGTGTAGATTCTGAACTTTTATCATGTGTTGGTTATGATTTTAAAAACAGTGGATATGAAAGATATTTAAAGAATTTAGGAATAAATATTTCTAAACTTTACTATTCTGAAGAAGAAGAGACACCAAAAGCATGGATATTTACAGATAAAGATAATAACCAAATTACTTTCTTCTTATGGGGAGCGGCTAAGCACTATAAGGAGTTAAATCCACCAAACTTCAATACAGAAATTGTCCATATAGCAACAGGAGACCCAGAGTTTAACTTAAAATGTGCAAAAAAAGCTTATGGAAATAATTTGGTATCTTTCGACCCTGGGCAAGATTTACCACAATATTCAAAAGAAAATTTATTAGAGATTATTGAACATACAAACTTTTTGTTTATGAATAGGCATGAATTTGAAAGGGCTTCAAAGTTATTGAATTTTGAAATTAATGATTATTTGGAGAGGGTTGATGTCCTTATAGTAACAAAAGGTTCTAAAGGTAGCACAATATATACCAAAGATAAAAAAATAGAGATTCCATGTATTAAAGCGGAAGAAGTTATAGACCCAACAGGAGCTGGAGACAGCTACAGAGCAGGATTTTTATCTGCTTATGTTAAAGGATATGATTTGGAGAAATGTGGTTTAATTGGGGCTGCAACCGCTTCATTTGTTGTTGAGGCAAAGGGATGTCAAACGAATTTACCAACATGGGATAAAGTTGTTGAGAGATTAGAAAAACATGGATTCAAAATATAAAATCCAAAACTAAATATAAAACTCTTTCAATAATAAAATTATGAGGGATATTATGGATATAGTAGAAAGAATAAACAAATTAAAAGAAGAAAAAAATGCAATAATCTTAGCTCATAACTACCAACTAAAGGAAATACAGAAAATAGCTGATTTCCGTGGAGATTCATTAGAACTCTGTATTAAAGCAAAGGAAACAGATGCAGATATAATTGTATTTTGTGGAGTAGATTTTATGGGAGAGTCTGCTAAAATTTTAAATCCAGATAAGAAAGTTTTAATGCCAGAAATTGAAGGAACTCAATGTCCAATGGCTCATCAATTATCTGCAGAGATTATAAAAAAATATAGAGAAAAATATCCAGAAGCCCCATTAGTTGTTTATGTGAATACAACAGCAGAGACAAAGGCATTGGCAGATATAACTTGCACATCAGCAAATGCAGATAAAGTTGTTAATTCCTTAGAGGCAGATACAATTTTATTCGGTCCAGATAACAATTTGGCTTATTATGTGCAGAAAAGGACTGATAAAAAAATAATACCTATCCCAGAAGGAGGAGGCTGTTATGTGCATAAAAAATTCACCATGGAAGATTTAAAGAGAGCTAAAGAGAAATATCCAAATGCTAAAGTTTTAATTCATCCAGAATGTAGCCCAGAATTGCAAGATAACGCTGATTATATAGCAAGTACAAGTGGAATAATAAGAATAGTGTTAAATTCTGACCATGAAGAGTTTATAATTGGTACTGAAGTAGGGATTATAGATAGAATAGAATTAGAGCTTGAAAAAATAGGTAAAAAGAAAACTCTCATTCCATTAAGAGAAGATGCTATTTGCCATGAGATGAAAAGAATAACCTTAGAGAAGATAGAAAGATGTTTATTAGAAGAAAAGTATGAGGTTAAATTAGATAAAGATATTATTGAAAAAGCCAGAAATGCCATTGAAAGAATGTTAGAAATTAAATAGGGAATAACATGAGAGTAGAAGAAACTGAAATCTTTAAAAAATATTTTAAAAACCTAACAGACAGAGAGAGGGCAGTGTTTGAAGGGGGAATTACCTTAGGAGCTTTATTTCATCAATTTGTTGGCACTCCGGTAAGTAAAGATAATAAAGAATCATTAGAGAGAGCTATAGAAGAGGCTATGAAAAATCAGCCATGTGTTTATGATATAAAAGTAAGAATTAAGGATGTTGGGGAAAAGTATGTTTCTCTTGATGGAAAGATGTTAGATGTTGATTTAAAAATTAAAGTAAATAGAACTATTGCCCATTTAAAACTTGAATATATTCCAGAAATTGACTACCCTCTTATGTATGTGAAAAAGTTCGAAGAATAAATAATTTATTTTACTAATTACAGACTTTTGAAACTATGATTAAATATATAACATTGTTTAGGTGAATGGGATGAAAAAGTTTGTTTTTATATTTTTGATATTTACCATGTTCAGTTATGTTTATTCTTCAAACATTGAATATAAATATACGAGTTCAATTCCAATAGAATTTGTTCCATTATCAAAAGTTGAAAATGTTGAGAAGCTTAATGAATTTTTAGATAAAAATAACTCTCTAACTGTGTTCTGTTTTGATAATGATTCAATTGATGAGAATATTTTATATTATTTAGGAATAAAGAAATACTTGCCATCGAAAATTCCTGATTATGGGAATTATACATACGTAAATAAAAACGGAGTTATTGTTGTATATCCAAAATACAGTGTTTATAGAGAAGATGGGGCTTTAATATTCAACCCGCCAAAAGAAGAGAATTACAGTGAGTATGAGTTTGTAAAGCCATATAAAATTAAAGTTCCAAATACTTCAAAAGTCCCAAATTATGATGGATACGTATTGATAGAAAACGCTACATTTATCCTTTATCCAAAAAAATACATCATTAGAGGAGATGAAGGGGAAATTTATTATATCCCGCCAAAAGAAAGTTCTGATGAATATTATTGTAAATACTCTTACAATCTTCCAGTAAAATACATCCCTGACTATTATGATTATGTATTTGTTGATAATAATGGTATTTTCATAATCTATCCAAAAAAATATGTTACAAGAAATGATGAAGGAGTTTTAATATTCAACCCACCCGTAGAAGTAAGAGAAGTTCCAATTTATAAGATTAATTATAGAAAAGTAGCAGACGGTGTTTATGAAATTAAAGAAAATAAACTACTCTTCATGTATCCAACATCTTTGAATGATAAAGAAACTCTTGACATTATTGGAGAGTATATAGCTAAAAATGGTGGAGTTTTTGCATATATAAATAAAGTTCCGCCATATTATAAGCATATACTCGTTTCAGGAGTTGCTGTAAATAAAATAATCCCAGATGAGAATGGAGATTATGCTATAGACGTTGCAGGAAGAAAAATTAAAGTGGATATGTTGGATGATGAGATAATCAACAAAAAATTAAAATACATAAAGGCTTTGAAGGCTTTAGATATAAATGTAAGTTACATAGTAACTGGTAGTGAGGGTATTGATATTGTTGAAAAATCTGATGTTGATGTAGATGAACTTAAGGATTTATACAATTATTATTGGTTTAAAAAATGGTGGCAAAATTACACCCATCTTTACTTTAATCCATCAAAATTAGAAAGCATTGAATCAGAAGATATATTGGCTTTAAGCTATTATCCTCTAATTTATGTTGATAAAGCACCAGAAACATTTAGAAATGACCCTATTGGCGGTTATTATCCTCAAGTTATAAGTTATAAAGGAACAGAAGATTATGGTTATTGGGAAGAAGGGGCTAAGAGTGAAAACATTTATTATCACTTAGATTATGGAGAACCTTATTGGGATGGAAAAGCTAAAGAGCCATCAAAATGGTATTATGAAGGAGAACCAGTTTCAATGAAAGATGACAGCGAAATGTGGGATAAATATAAGTATTTCAACCGATGGTTTGTGAAAAATTATGCCTATGCATTGGCACGAGGATGTGATGGGTTATTCTTGGAGAGTTCAGATAAAAACTTGGTAGATGCAATTTTTGGAAATGATAATGAAGATTTAGATTGGAAATTGGATTTAGACGGTAAAGTGGATTATGTAGTAATTCCTGGACATAAAGGGTTTGAAATTTATAATGGAATTCCAATTATCAGAATTCCAACACCACTCAAAGAAATTTATGGAGTAAATGTTGTTAATACTCTCTATATTCCACCAAAAGATGAGGACTTTGGAATTTATATTGCAGATATTAGGGATTATGATAGAAAGTTAATTATTAAACTAAAAGAAAATGGAACTGAAGTAGTTTCATTTAAAGATTTGGCCAAATGGCTTAATAAATACACTAAAAATAATATCTTCTACAATGGAACTGCTATAAGGATAAATGACAATAATGGAATAAAAATCACCTTATTTAAAAAGAACTTTGATATGAGCAATTATACTTTTGAAGAGTTTGATAAAGAACACTGCAAATATGTAATAGTAAATCCACCAAAAATAATCCCTTTAAACTAAATCTATAATATTTTGGTGATAATAATGAAAATAGGATTTTATAATATTCAAGGGGGGACTGGAAAAACAACAATTGCTGCAAATTTTGCTTACATACTTAGTCATTCAGCTAAAACTATATTGATTGATTGTGATATATATGGAGGAACTACTGCTTTGCTATTTGGTCTTGAAGATAAAGAACACAACCTAAATACATACCTTTCAGGAGACTCTGCAATTGAAGATATAATATATCAATACGATGACTTGGCAATTATACATACTGATGTTTCCTCAAGAGTTTTTGGATACAAAGTTGATTTATACAGATTTGAGGATTTAATCAAAACGTTGGAGGAAGAGTATGATGTTATAGTTTATGATTTCCCACCAAACATTACTGAAGATAATCCATTGGTTGGATATGTTGGTGAGTTTGAATTGGTTAATAAAGTTGTTATAGTTGGAGAAGATAGTATTCCATCAATTGTGAACTCACTAAAATCTATGGAGCTTATAAGAGATTTAGGTATAGGGCTTACGGGGATAATTATAAATAAATATAAGGGGCTTACGGATATTAGTGAGATAATAGACGATGTTATTGGAATTCTACCTTATGACCAAAATGTAGAGAGGCAGTGGGTAGAGAGTACACCAATAGTAAAAATTAAAACAAAATTCACAAAGGAAATGACTAAATTAACCAATGAGCTTGCAAGTGTATATTTAGAGAAAGATTTGGCATCATTAAGAGCCTTGAAATTAGCAAAAGCTATATCAGAGCTAACTGAAGAAGAAAAATTAGAAAAAGAATTAGAATTCAAAGATTTAGAATAAAATGAAGTGATAGGGATGTTAACAAAGAGGATAATTCCATGTTTGGATATTAAAGATGGGAGAGTAGTTAAAGGGACAAAATTTTTAAATCTGAGAGATGCTGGAGACCCCGTTGAGTTAGCCCAGTACTATGATAATGAAGGAGCTGATGAACTTGTATTTTTGGATATAACTGCTTCAGCTGAAAAGAGAGATATAATTATTGATGTTGTGGAAAGAACAGCTGAAAAAGTTTTTATTCCATTAACTGTTGGTGGTGGAATTAAATCAATTGAAGATTTTAGAAAGATATTGAGGGCTGGAGCTGATAAAGTTTCAATAAATACTGCAGCAGTAAAAAATCCTAATTTAATTAAAGAAGCAAGTGAAATATTTGGCTCTCAATGTGTTGTTGTTGCTATTGATGCTAAGAGGCATTATGTTAATGAGGATGAGATAGATAAGATAGATAAGAATGTTGTTAAGGTAGAGGATGGTTATTGCTGGTTTGAAGTTTATATATATGGAGGAAAGAAAGAAACTGGTATAGATGCAATAGAATGGGCTAAGAAAGCTGAAGAATTGGGAGCTGGAGAGATTTTATTGACAAGTATAGATAAAGATGGGACAAAAAGTGGCTATGATTTAGTATTAACAAAAGAGATTTCTAAAAGTGTTAAACTCCCTGTTATTGCGAGTGGAGGTTGTGGAAAACCAGAACATGTTTATGAAGCATTCACTATAGGAAAAGCAGATGCCGCATTAATGGCAGGGATATTGCATTATAGAGAATATACAATAGAGGAAATAAAGAAATACTGTGCTGATAGAGGAATACCTATGAGATTGTTATAAATCCCATTATTTTATCTTTAATTTTTATTATTTTAGAGATTTTAAGACTTCATCCTTCAATATATTTAATATTTTTTTTCTATATTCAAGAAATTCTATACTTGTTCTATCTCTTGGCCTTTCCAAATCAATTTCAACAATCTCTTTTATCCTCCCAGGTCTTGCGGTTAATACAACAACTCTATCTGAAAGATAAACTGCCTCATCAACGCTATGGGTGACGAAAAACACCGTCTTTTTCTCCTTTTGCCATATTTTCAATAGCTCATTCTGTAAGATGTTTCTTGTTTGGGCATCTAATGCTGCAAACGGCTCATCCATTAAAACAATCTCTGGGTCGTTGGCTAAAGTTCTCGCTATCGCAACTCTTTGCTGCATCCCTCCACTTAATTGATAAGGATAAGCATCTTCAAACCCTTCTAATCCAACCATTTTAATGAATTTTTTAGCAATCTCTATTCTTTCTTTTTTTGGAATACCTTTTAACTCTAAACCAAATGTAACGTTTTTTAAAACAGTTCTCCAAGGCATTAATGTATATTGCTGAAATACAACTCCTCTATCAGCTCCTGGTCCCTTAACTTCTTTTCCATCCAACAAAACTTTTCCTTTAGTTGGATAATCTAAACCGGCTATAATCCTTAGTAATGTTGTTTTTCCACAACCACTCGGACCCATAACTGTTAAAAATTCATTCTCATAAACCTCTAAATTAATATTATCTAATGCTTTAACTCTATTTCCATTAAATTCAAAAATTTTTGTTAGATTTTCAACTTTCAGCTTCACTTTCATCCTATCCCTTTTTTATTTCTTAGACCATAGGAGGAAACCTCCTATTGGTATGAACCTTTTAGTAAAAGCTTCACCAAAATATAACACCTCCTCGCTTCGCTCGGAGGTGTAACTTAGAGTTTTTTGGGTATACCAATAGGGCGAAGCCCTATGGTTGCGGATACCACACGTCCATTAACCAATTATCAAAGATTTTAAATTAAATAAGGCACTTATAGAAGCCCAAAGGGCTTCTAAATATTCCTTAGTAAATAATATCTTCCTTTGATAATTGGTTATAAGTTGCCTCTTTCAGAGGCAATTAATGTCCAATATATGTCTTTTAATGATGCCTTAATTATTTCATTCTATTTCATCATTTTTCTCCATACGAAATACTTGTCTTCAATATATCTTAGCCCTCTGTCTAATATAAGCCCAATTAATCCAATAATTATCATACAGGCAATAACAACATCCATTCTACTTAATGAATAGGCATACATAATTAGATAACCTAAACCAGCATTACTTGATGGTAGCATTTCAGCAGCAACAACACACATCCATGCTATACCTGCTCCAACTCTAAGTCCAGTTAAAATACTTGGAGATGATGCAGGGATAACAACTTTTATTAAAATATCTCTACCTTTAGCTCCTAATGTTAAAGCCGCTTCAATTAATGGGGTAGGAACTCCTTTAACTCCGGATATGGTGTTTATTAATATTGGGAAGAACGCTCCAATGAATATTATAAATATCATTGACATCTCTCCAAGTCCAAACCATGCCAATGATAGAGGAACCCAAGCTAATGGTGGAATTGGTCTTAATAGTTCAATTAAAGTATCGCATAAGCTGTTTATTGTTCTATAATATCCCATCAATATTCCTAAAGGTATTGCTACAATTGAGGCTAATAAAAAACCACCTAAAACTCTCTTTATGCTAATTATTGTATTGTCTATTAAACTTCCAGTTCCTAAAATTCCTTCAAATGGATGAATTAGAACGTTAATAACTGCCTCAACTTTTGGCAAGATAACAGGTTTATTTAGATATATAGCTAAAATTTCCCATGCAATGACGACACCTATTGGAAGAGCTACTTTTAGTATTATATCTCTCGAACTTATCTTCACACATATCCCCTTTTTGATTCATCTCTTGTCTCATAATTTAACAAAACTTTAAAAATACTATGAAGTATTTAAATTTTGTTATTCCCAAAGTGTTCCATTTAAATAGCTAATAATTTTGTCGTTAGTTTTATTGTAAATCTTTCCAATTAACGCCTTAATTTTAACTCCTTCATCAGTATTAATTTCTTCAACATTTTTTATTGTTATAACCATCTTCATCTTTCTCATAAAATCTAAAAACTCATCAAAATCCTCTTCACTATCAAATATTAGCTCAAAATCTTCAGAAACTCTCTCTCCATTAGCTACTTTATTAATTGTTTCAACCATTGGGGATAAAATTGCTTCCCCTAAATCTTTAGCCCTCTTTTTTCTTTCTTCAAGAGTTTCTTTAAACTCATAACTCATAAATCCTTCTCTCACAATTCTACTAAATATAAAGTCAATACCTAAATCAAAGAAAAATGTAAATGCTGATTTTAAATCTTCACATTGAGTGTAGTGAGTTGTGTATTTTATAGGGGAAATAGCCATGTCAGGGTCTTTTAAAACAACACCCTCCCTCCCTTCTTTATTTAACTCTTCAATAATTTTTCTTACATGTATGTGGGCTTCATCCTTATCAACAATAGCTAAGGGCTTAACATGAGGCAAGTTATATTTTTCACATAACTTTATTCTCTCTTTTACTGGCAGGGATTTGTTAGTTTCCCTCTCTTTTATGTCAAATATATAAAATCCTAAATTTTCATAACCTCTATCAACTTCCTTATAATAATAAGGAGTGTAAGGGTTGTTTAAACCAATCATCTCCCCACATAGCATGTATTCATTATAATCATCTAAAATCTCTAAATTTAAGAATTTTTTAACTTTTTTTGTTGTGAATGGGCAGATATATCCACTTCTTGTTAATGCATAAACTTCGCCATCTATTTTAACTATTCTTATATTATAGCCGTTCAATTTTTCTTCAACAACAACTTTATCAATAAAGTGCTTTTTTATTGTTGGATAGAGAGTTATAGCTCTATATGTCTTTGGATAACCTCTAACAACATCAAGATTATCATTTAAAAATATAACTGTCCCCTTCTCTACCCCTTTAAATTCTTTTTTGAATAATAAGTGTTTTTGTTCTTTATATTCATCTTCCCTTAAAATTTTCTTTTTAAAAGCTTTATCCAAATCTTTTATAGATAAATTGAGTTTTTCCGCTATTTTATCTAAATCGTATGTTGAAACTTGCATAACTATCAACCCCATGTATTCTATAAATCTGAAATGCTTTGATAATATGCTAAAGTTATAAATAACTTTAGTTACAAAATTAATATTAGTTGTTTTAACCTAAAAATATTTACTAAAAAGTGGGATAAGAATGAGACGATTTGGAATAATGAGTGTGGTTGTAATTTTTACCTTAATTAGCTTGGTAATGAGTGGTTGTATGGTAATCCTTCCAAAAAAATACCCCGATGTTTTGTATAAAGAATATGATGTAGTAAAGATTGAGAATAGGACAATAAACGGTGTAAAGACAGCCATAGTGTATCAAGTAAAGACAAAGATTGGGCCAAGAAGTAGTGCATCTGACTTAGATGCAGATAGTAAAAAAGATATTGGAGCAATAACATATTATGTTTTTAAAAATACTGATGTTGATGAAGTGCAAATTATCTGCTACTACGCAGGAGGAGGAGGGCTCCAGCCATATTATAAATTTAAGATAAAGAGAAGGGATGCTGAGCTGTCTGGGTTTTTGAATGCTTCAGAAAAGGAACTACCTTCTGCAGTGTTATATTACTTTAATAAGCTAAAATCTTTGGGGGATATTTGGATTAATGACAGATTGCCAGTAAATGAATAAATGCTATAATATAACTATGGTGATAATATGGTTCGAGTAGTTCCTTTAACTGATGAAGAAAAAATGAGTATAGTTTCAGGATTAAGAAGTTCAGTACCTGCTACAAAATTGGTTACATTAAGAAAATTGCAAGAGATTGCTGAAACTAGACCAGAGGCAATTTTATACTTAGATGCTTATGACAAAGTAACATTGAATGAGATAATTACATTATTAAATCAGATAATTGAATACGACCCTGATGAGATTCTAAGAAGAGAAGCAATGATAACCCTTGAAAAAGTTAAAAAAGCATTAGGTGCTAAATTTTCAACGTTTGTTCCACTTTGTAATTCCTGTAACTCTCCAATTGACTTAGGATGGGGTTATTGTACCAACTGTGGGGCTGAAATTAAAAATATGACATTTGAGGAAGAAATAGAAAGATGTAAGAACTGTAATAATTACATTTCAGATTCTTGGAAATTCTGTGCTCACTGTGGTACAAAGTTAAAAGAAGAGGAAGAAGAAGTTTTAAGATGTCCAAACTGTAAAAGACCTGTACAGCCTGAATGGCTTATATGTCCATACTGTGGTTATAGACTTAAAAGAAAGCCATAATACATAATAAATAATTTAAATATTCAATCCTTTCCTGACTTTTTTAACAACTTTGCTATATACTGCAATATTGTATTTACTTCCCAACTTTCCAAAATGCCATCTTGTTTTCCACGGATTTTTTAGTAAATTAGATTTTGCCTTTAATAACTCTTTAGTTTTTATTTCTAATAAATTTAAAAACTCTTTTGGTGATAAATCATCAGGTTTTTCTATATTTAGCTCACTAAATTTTGTATAGGCGTTTCCAACTTCCCAAATAAAGTGTGCATCGCTTCCAAAAGCCATTGCAAAGTCGTATTTTTCAGCATATTCCAAAGCTTTTAAATTTGGCTCTATGCTACGGCATCTGCTATTAAAAACTTCGACAATATGAACATATTTCAAAAACTCTTTCTCCTCTAACACATTAAATTTTGCTAAACTTCTTCTTCTACTCATATCAAAAGGGTGTGGAAGATAAATCAAAGCCCCTTGCTCTCTAACTCTATCTAATGCTTCATACAAATCTAAGTTTGGAGGAATTTCTTCATTTAAAAATAAACCAATAAATTCTCCCCTATTTGTTGCTATTTCTTCCCCGGGTATCGCAAAATTTAGTTTAGTTAGCTTATTGTGGTCACAAATCGCTGGGATAATATTTCTCTTTATACAAAATTTTTCTAAGAAGCTTCTTGGATTTAAAGAACATTTACTTACTATAGAATGAACATGTAAATCTACTTTCATTGATGTCCCCGATACTATTTATAAGAATTTTTAGAATTTTAAGATTCATTAAGACAATCTATTAATTTAAGTTTTACTCATAAATTACTAATACTTTTATGATTTGGTGATAATTATGAAAAAAATTGGCATACTCGAAGTAGTTGTTATATTGTCTATATTAATAACTTCTATATCCTTGGCATATAAATTTTATAGTAATAATGGAAATGATTATGAGTTTGATGGAAACCAGATGTATAAATGTGCATGGGTATGTGAAAAAATTTTGAATAAAAATTTTCCTTTAAACGCCACTGTCATTGGAAAATGGACGCTATCTAAAAAACCTTTCAATGAAGAGGTTGTGATATACGATGCAAAAGGGGGAACGTTATATGCAATATATAATGGAACACCAATAACTATTGGGGGAGAATTAGCTTATCAGGAAGATATAGCTGCAAAAAAAATAATATTGCATCCAATTGGAAAGTCAATAATATTTTATGAATTAGATCCAATAGAAGGAAAGTCATTCAGAGATATTGCAAATGAAATAGAAAACACAACAAAAAACTTTAGTGGGTTGAATATTGTTGATGTTATAGTTGAGGGTAGTATGGGAGTTGATTCAAAAACATATACGCCAGCTGGGAGACAGAGGATTATAAACAATCTTGATGTTGATATTAAAAAAGGTTTAGAACTATATTTTGTTGAGTATGGAATTATAATTAATGGAAAAATCCATTTGAATACATTAAAAAATCTTGATAAATGTATGGGAGCTTCAAATATATCAACATCAAAACTAACTGTCTATGTTGTGGTAAATAATTCGATAGATGAAATACCTACCAAAATAAAGGAAAAATATGCCATTGTTACATTGGGATAACATGAGAAAGATTGAGCTTCATCATGTATTTGTTATATTATCTTGCATTTATTTAATATTTTCAGACATTTCAATAAATTCAGCAGTTATATTTTTATTTTCAGCAATATTCTTTTATATATCTTTTATTGCTGGTAAAAGGTTATATTATTTAATTTGCATAGATAAGGAGAATTTAAAAATAAACTTAAAGAAACATTATAATTTTGGAATTTTTTTAATGATAGTTGGATTAATAGCAGTTATCTCTGATTTAATTTGGGTAAAGGATGTCCCTTTATTTAATCCATTATCAAGAAAATTTTTAAATGTATATTTTACAACATTATCACATCTATTTTTAGTAGGTTGGGCAATTGTAGTAGCTTCTTCCGATATTGATAAGAAAAAAGTTTTATTTTATACGATTATATTTTCAATACTAATTATGCTTCTTGGATATAGGACAAATGTATTAGTTTTGTTAATTTCTGTCGGTGCAATTCTCTACTATAAAAATAAAATATCTAACAGAGAGATTTTGAAATATGGCATTCTTGTCTTTGTTATTTTGTTGGGATTGTCAATATTGAGATTATATGCTTTGAGAGTAGAAGGAAATCCAATTACATCAAGAATAACATTAACTATGAGCGTCTATGATATAATATTCAATAATTTTAATGGGGTTTTTAATGGCTACATACACTATGCAGCAATATTTTCGTATTTTGGGCTGTGTAATGGAGCGAGAACCGTTATAGCTAAAACGTTAGGGATTTATAGCGTTAGCATTACACCAACAATAGTTGGGGCAATTGTTGGAGATTATGGAACTTTGGCTATAATTCCATACTTTGGGATGTTGGGGATATTTTTAGGATTTTTTTATAAATTGGCAAAAGATTTTAGAGGAGTTTATTTGGGAATTTATGGAATATTATTTGCCTATACACTTATAGGAATTGAGAGCGGGATTTTAGATTTAGATGTAATTCTCTATTATTTCTTTGGGTTGATATTATGCATATATGTAATATTATTGAGAAAATTAAAAAGATAGATTTGTTTCATCCAGTACCTATTGTTATAATTGGGCATTTGATAATTTTTATATTAGCTCTACCGTATTTAGATGATATTGGATTATATCCTTTGCTTAAAATTTTAGGAGTTTTATCAATTTTTATTGCAGGGTTTTCTTTACCATTTCTTTTTCCTATGCAAATTAAATTTAATGGATGTCTTTTATATATTTCATTTCTTCTGCTATCTTCTTTATCAATATTTGGAGCTTTTAAAATTACGCATTCATTAGTACTTTCTATTGTTTATTTATTATTTGTCCTTATAATTGCAGAACTCTTTGTTAAATTTTATAAAAAAAAGATATTTACAAATATTTTGTTTGTTATTGGAATTACTGCGTTTATTTTGATAGTTTTAATTTATGGAGCAATACCCATACTAAATTACAACGTAAGGATGGCTATTAATTCAGAGCCATTAAGATTAGTATCCATGGGGGCTTTAATTTATGCGGGCATTGAGAATAAAATTTATTTTATAGTTGCATTTGTAATTTTGGTATTGTTGGGCTATAAAGCAGGAGTTTTAATGCTTTTTATTACCTACCTTGTATATAGATATAAAGAAATGTCATTTAAGTATATGGTTCTATCAGTATTTGGATTGTTAATTTTTTTAGGAATTATGGGAAAAATTATTTTATTGTCATCTAACCAAAGTTGGAAACTAAATCCAATAGAGCTTTTATGTTATAGAGCTTATTTTGATTTGTATGTTCTTAGCAAAATTATTGAGAGCAATATAATGACGTTTGGAAAAATCACTTTAATCCCCAACGGAGAACAGCTTATAGGTGAGTTGTTGTTTAATTATAAACATAATATTACAACAACTTTATTTGGAACGATATATCTTGATTTTGGGATTTTTGGAATTTTATTTGCTATATTATTGGGGGCTGTATCAAAATTTATATATGAGGGAGATAAAAAGCTCTATGCAATATACGCTTCTTTATTATTGGCTTATTGTGAGATAGGTATAAATTATGGATTTTTGGTAGTCTTATCTTTATTATTTTACGCAAATGCAAGATTAAAATCAATTAAAGAGGGATAATAATGGCGAAATATATTATAAAAACTCAAAAAGGTTTTGAAAATATCGTTGTGAATAATTTAAAAGAAATTATTGGTGATTTTAAATATACTGTTTCTCCTGATGGTTATCAAGGAATTGTTATAGTTGAACATGATGAAGATATAGAAGATAAAATCTTAGAGATTCCTGAAGTTGAGAGAGTTTTAAGAGTTTATTTTGAAACAGAGACAGAGTTTGATAAAATAGTTAATTTAGCTGAGAAGATTAAAGATTATATAAAAGAGGATGAAACTTTTGCCGTTGAAACTAAAAAAAGAGGAAAACATGATTTTAGCTCAACAGATGTAAATATTGTTTTGGGAGCTAAGATTAAAGATTTAACAAATGCTTCAGTTGATTTAAACAATCCAGATAAGGTTGTTCATGTTGAAGTGTTTAAAAATAAAACTTATGTATCAATAACCCCTGGGGAAAAATTCAAAAAATATACTAAAGAAAAGAGAAATGCAAGAGAATTATTTAGAAAAGTTGTCATTGTGCAGATGCCTTATTTAGGAGAAAAAATTGTTTGTAAAAGGTTTGGAGAGGCTATTGGAAGAGCAGCTCAAGGATTTGAAGTTAAGGAATTAATTATAGCACCAAAAGAGAAAGTAGATGCCTATGAGTTGATGGAATTTATTAAAGGAGTTAAGATTGGGCAACATTCAAGATATGAGATTCAAAAAAGGGCATATCCATTTGAGATTAAGTTAGTTCCGGTAACTGTTCAAGATTTGTATCAGGTTGTTAGAGATAAGAGAAGAGATAATAGGTTGCTAATAATTACTGACCCAAAAGGAGATGAGTTGTCAAAAATTAAGGATAAATTGGCTTATGATTTAAGAAAAAAGAGAGAAATTATTGTATTTTGTGGTTCAAGAGAAGGAATTCCAAGAGGATTGTTTAGGTTTGCTGACTATATATTAGATTTAGCTCCACATATGACATTCGCTACTGAACATGCTATTCCAGCAGCTTTAATTGCACTATGGGGTGTTTATAGTGGAGAAGACTTAGAAAATAGTTCTGAAGAAGAAAAAACAGAATCTAACTCAAATGACGAATAGCTTTAGTCTTTAAATTTATTTTAATAGGTTGCACCGCACCCACTATGGGGTGCAGTAAAAATATACACCCTACCTACTTTGAGGCAGGGTTAAAAACAGTGATTAACTATTATAACATAATTTAAACGCTATTTTATTTTAACCTTATCTATTATTTAAAATTTTTGGTGGTATAAAAAGTTTTATAATAAAATAATTTTAAAATTTTTAAAACTTAATTTCATTTAACCCTAAAACATCAAATGTATTGTAAATACCTTCTTTTTTGTCAGCAACAAACCTTATAGCTAATATAACTCCATTTACAAATGCTTGCCTACTACTTGCTCTATGGGTTATTTCTATCCTCTCTCCGTCTCCAGCGAATATGACGGTGTGGTCTCCTACTACATCTCCCCCTCTTAGTGCATGTATCCCAATCTCTTCCTTCTTTCTCTCTCCAGTCATTCCCTTTCTACCAAAAACAAATACACTATCAACACTTCTATTAGCTTTTATAATCTCAGCAGCTCTTAAAGCGGTTCCAGAAGGGGCATCCTTTTTATGCCTATGATGCATTTCCACAATCTCAATATCATAATCTCCTAATTTCTTTGCCAAAAATTCTAAAGTTTTGAAGAATATATTAACCCCTATTGCAAAGTTTTGAGATATTACAGCAGCAACTTTATTTTCTTTTATCGCTTTTTCAATCTCTGTCTTCTGCTCTTCAGTGAAACCAGTAGTCCCAATAACTAAATTAACTCCATTTTTAGCAGCAATTTTGACATTTTCAACACATGCATGGGCTATAGTAAAATCAACCAACACATCTGGCTTTGTTTCTTTTAAAACTTTATCTAACTCATCCGCAGTTGATAATGGAACTCCAATTTTTCCAATTCCAATTAATTCACCAACATCTTCTCCTTTTTTTGGGTGATTTGGAACTTCAAAGGCACAAACAACTTCCATATCCTCTTGCTGACATATAGTTTTAATTATATTACTTCCCATTCTACCTAAAGCTCCTGTAACTGCTACTTTAATCATGCCATCACCTATATTTTTCTTAATTTTTTCTTAATTTTAAGTTAATTATCTTCTAAACATCTTTTATGCTCCTCAATATCAAAATCGATTTCGTAATATTTATAGATTTCATCTGCAAGGTTTTCAGCAAATTCCTTAGCTTTCTCTTTACTTTCAAATCCTAAGACCCAAATTCCCCACATCGTTTCCCAATTTGATGATAGCTTACAACTCTCTTTTATGGGATTTTTTCCATTAAACTTATGAATAATTATTTTTTTGTTCTTCCAATCAATATATAAAGCATAGTTTTCTTCTTCTATTTCAACATTTTCAATATTTTCTCCATACGCTTTATTTTTAACATTCTTCTCTAAATAAATCTTAATAAATTTGTTTAATGGCATTCGTGAAATCTTAACCCTCACATTTTTTAAAATGTCCTCTAATGTTTCCTCTATCTCTTCTTCTTCAATCCAATCTAGGGTTGTAGGGATTAGGATGGTTATATATCTATCTCCATCAAGTTCTACATCTAAAATCTTTAAATATTCATTAGAAATGCCAAATTGCTTTAATATTTTTATTAGATTTTTCATATTTATTCCTCTAACATTATATAGAGCTTTAAGAGCTTTTCAATAATTTCAAGCTTTTCAATAATAATTGCTATGAGTTGATTATATCTGTAGCTATACAGCTCTTGCCTTAATATATGCAAGTAGTGAAAAAATTTTAGTTTCAAATAACTCTCCTTAAACTCTTCCCAATGTTCCTCATAATGCTTTCCATGTTCTAATCTCGTGGATAAAATGTAATCTGATGCATGCCTATACAATTTTAAGTCCATTAAAAAGTTTCTAATCTTTTTACTAAAGTTTGCATACCTCTCTTTATTATGCCAATCTTCTATATTTTCTCTAATATAAAATTCAAATGCATTCAATAAATATAACATTCCGTAATAAAATCTCGACACAAAGGTTCTTAAATCAAATTCTTTTAATGCATTTATACAACTGTCTAAAAAATGAATACACTCTTTTAAGTATGTGTTATTTAGGTTATACATTCTTTCCATCACCTAAGACATAAACTTTAAATCCCCCTTTCTCCCACAATTCTCTATTTATTATATTTTTAGTATCAAGGATTAATTTATTTTTTACCTTTAATGCAATATTTTTTATACCCTCTTCATTAAAATTTTTATATTCATCATGCTCAGCCAATACAACAATGATATCAGCTCCATCAACAGCTTCATCTAAACTACATAATGGGAAGATAAAATCTCTCGCATATTTATCATAGCATTTAACTTCAAATCCTTCATCTATTAATTTACCAACTACTTTTTCAGCCGGACTTTCCCTTGTGTCATCTACATTTCCTTTGTATGTTACTCCAAATATTGCCACTTTTCCATTATCTTTTTTAATAATATTTTTTATCTTTTCAACAACAAATAATGGCATGGAATCATTCAACTCTCTTGCAGTTTTTATAAGCTTGGCGTTTTTTGACTTTTCTACAATAAACCATGGGTCTATGCTTATACAATGTCCTCCAACTCCAGGACCTGGTTTTAAAATATTAACTCTTGGATGTTTGTTAGCTAATTCTATCGCTTCCCAAACGTTAATACCAATCTCCTCACATATTTTTGCAAATTCGTTAGCTAAGGCGATATTAACATCTCTATATGTATTTTCCATTAACTTAACCATCTCTGCTGTTTTGGCATCAGTTAGATATATCTTTCCAGTAACAAAGGTTTCGTAAATCTCTTTAGCCATCTCAGCAGATTTCTCATCAACACCACCAATAACTCTATCATTTTCAACGAGCTCTTTCAATATATTTCCCGGCAAAACTCTTTCTGGGCAATGGGCTAAATAAATCTTTTTATCTTTTGATAATTTTTTATAAATTTCATCGGTTGTTCCTGGGGGAATTGTGCTTTCTATGATAATTAGATTTCCATTTTCAAGATATGGTTTTATGTTTTCAATAGCTTTATTTAGATAGCTTAAATCACATTTCTTTTCTCCTTTATTTTCAACACATGGTGTTGGAACACAAATAATAAAAACATCCGCCTTATCTGGTTTTGTCTGCACTTTTAAATTTCCAGAGTTTATAGCTCCTTTAACTAAAGTCATTAAATCTTTCTCTGTTGTTTTGAAATTTAATTCTTTAATTTCTTTTACTCTTTTTTCATTTATATCTACACCAATAACATCAAATCCATGTATTGCTAACATTGAAGCCGTTGGTAAGCCAATATATCCTAAACCAATTACACATATCCTTTTCCCATTACCATTTTTCTCTACTTTTATCATTTTATCCCCAAATTTTTAATTTTGAGCTATCACAATATTTTTTGTTTCAAAGGTGAGCTATATATATTCCATAATTAGTAAGCATAAAATACAAAAACCTTAGATTTTATAGTATACCACTACAAAGTATAAAATATTTTGTGAGGGATTGTTATGGAAAGAATAGCTGTCTTAGCGTATTCTGGAGGGTTAGATACAAGCTGCTGCTTAAAATTATTAGAGGATAAGTATGGTTATAAGGTAGTTTCTGTCTGTGTAGATGTTGGACAGCCAGAAGAAGAAATAAAAGAAGTTGAAGAAAAAGCTAAAAAATTGGGAGTTTTAAAGCACTACACAATAGATGCAAAAGAAGAGTTTGTTAAAGATTACATATTTAGAGCTATAAAAGCTAATGCGATGTATGAAGGTTATCCGTTATCAACAGCATTAGCAAGACCTTTAATTGCCCATAAGGTTGTTGAAATTGCTGAAGAAGTTGGGGCTGAAGCAGTAGCTCATGGATGTACTGGAAAAGGTAATGACCAATTTAGATTTGAAACAACCATAAGAATTAAAGCCCCACATTTGAAAATTATTGCACCAATTAGGGATTTAAACTTAACAAGGGCTGAAGAAATTGAGTATGCAAAAGAAAAAGGAATTCCAATTCCAACTGAAAGTAAAAAATACAGTATAGATGAGAACTTATGGGGAAGGAGTATTGAAGGTAGTGAGTTAGAAAACCCTGACTTTGTCCCACCAGAAGAGATATATTCATGGACTAAAAATCCAGTTGAAGATAAAGAGGAGGAGATTGTTGAGATTGAATTTAAAGAAGGAGTTCCTGTGGCTATAAATGGAGAGAAATTAGAACCAGTTGAACTTATAAAGAAGGCAAATGAAATTGCTGGAAAGCATGGTGTTGGAAGAATAGATATCATAGAGGATAGAATTATTGGATTAAAATCAAGAGAAAACTATGAATGTCCAGGGGCTGTTTTATTATTAACTGCTCACAAAGCTTTAGAGCAATTAGTTTTAACAAGAGATGAACTTAGATTTAAGGAGATTGTTGATAGCTTATATGGTGAGTTAATTTATAAAGGATTATGGTTTGACCCATTAAGAGAGGATTTAGACGCATTTATTGACAAAACTCAAGAAAGAGTTACAGGAACTGTGAAAGTTAAGTTATTTGGAGGTACTGCAAGAGTTGTTGGTAGAGATAGCCCTTATGCATTATATAGCAAAGAATTAGTTTCATTTGATGAAAAAGAGATTGACCAGAATGAACTTGCAGGAATGGTTAAGTATCATGGATTACAGGCAATGTTGTATGAGATGAGAAAGAAAAAATAAGCTTTTATAATTCTATTTTTTGTTTTTTAAATTTTAAGTTAATCAAGATTGCAATTTTTAGTAAAAGAATTAAATATATAAACCACTAAAATTTAAAAATATTTTTATGGTGATTCCAATGGCTACTACTTATGAACTCATCATTTATGGAAAAGTCCAACATGTTGGATTTAGGGATAGGATTGAAAATATTGGAAGAGGTTTGGGCATTAGTGGAATAGTTTATAATCACAAAGATGGGACTGTTAGGATTTTAGTTAATTTTCCAAGTGAAAGGAAAAAGCAGTTATTTAAGGAATTTATAAAGGATTTAGAGGATGAGGATAATTTAATTAAAATTGAAAGGATAGAGGAGAGGGAGTTAAACGCCTATATTGAGTTTCCAGAAGGCATTAGCAGGTTATCGTCAGATGATATTTTAGAGTTAAATAAAAAGCTTGATGAAGGAGTTAAATACATCAAGTTGATTTTTGGAGAGTTGGTAGAACATAAAAAGATATTGCTGGAAATAAAAGATACACAGTCAAAAATCGTTGGAAAATTAGGTAAAATAGCTGAAATATTAGAGAATAAGCTTTAACTCTCTCTATTTTTTTACACTAAAATCATTATAAATCAATGAGGGCATGACACTTTTTTGATAAGCATATTTTGAGTTCTTTTTTTCGCAATATCCAACTTCAGCAGGAGAATGTAATTTAAAAAATATCAATTGTCCAATTCTCATATTTGGATATAAAATAACTGGCTTATCATGTGCAACAATTTCTAAAGTAATCTTTCCTTTAAAGCCAGCATCAATAAAGCCAGCGGTTTGGTGAGAAGTTAAAAATACTCTCCCTAAGCTACTTCTACCTTGATAAAATGAAGTAATATCTTTAGGGAGCTCTATATATTCATTTGTTGTTCCTAAAACTCCTCCTTCAACAACGTAATCAACTTTATATTTTTCTTTAAAATAGTTAATTTTTTCTTCAGTTAAATTGTAATTTAAAGGGCAAACTAAAATAGAGTTTTTTATTTTTATTCTTTTGTAATTTAGCTCTTTTGATAAATCATAAACTTCGTCATCGTAGATTATAAATTCATCTCCTAAGGTTACGTCATAAGATGAAGGACCTAAAAACTCTCTATTAAATGGTTCTATTATTAATTTATTTTCGTCTATTAATTTAAGAATATCCTTATCACTTAAAATCATTGCCTTCACCAGAAGTTATTTTGAAGAAGAATTAATTTTGAAGAGCTTTATATTTATTTGTTGAATATTTAAAACATATGTATCATTAATTTTTAAATTTTCTTTATAGTTTTATAACTATATATTTAAATATTCTGATAATATTAACAATAAAAATAAAAAATTAATAAAAATTATCTGAAGTGATTATTCTGGACCAAGGTTATTAGTTACAGTTTGTAATTCCTCTGTGTAGTCATTTGCTGTCTCGTTTAAAGTTTTTGTAAAGTTCTCAGCCTGTTTTCCAGCTGTTTTAGCAGCTGTTCCAGCATTTTTTACATAGTAATAACCTGCAATTATTGCTACCAATACAGCAGCTGCAACCAAAACTCCAACTTCCATTGACAACTGTCCTTTATTTGACATCAATTTCTTTAAGAGTTTCATTATAACCACCCATTAGTATTATCAAAAAATATTATAACTACCAACATTTGAACCTACATAACCAATTTTAGATGTGAGATTATATATACTTTTTGATTTTTTGCACGAGACTGTCAAGTTAAACTTTTATTAATATATCGATAAAAAATAATAAAATATGAGACTCACGATAGAGATTATAAAGGAGAGAATCAAAGAGAAGAAGCTTTTTAAGAGGAATAGGAAGTCGATAGAAGTTAAAATCTTAGCAGGGCTTTTATACTATCTCGGGTTATCGTTGAGGAAGACGAGTTTATTTCTCTCCCAATTCGAAAGTATAAGCCACGAGTCAGTTAGAGTTTATTATCACAAGATTAAAGAAGTCTTAAACGAACCTAAGAGGGGTGTAAGAAACCTAATTGCAATAGACGAGACTAAACTAAAATTTGGAGATAGGACTATTTACGTATGGTCTGCTATTGACGTTAAATCGAAGGAATGCTTGGGAGTTTATATATCAGAGACAAGAAATTACCTCGATACTATATTATTCATTAGGAGTATATTAAAATTTTGCTCGAATAAGCCTAAAATTTTGGTTGATGGTGGGAGATGGTATCCGTGGGCGTTGCAGAAGTTGGGCTTAAAATTTGAAAGAGTCCGATTCGGACTGAGAAATTGTGTAGAAAGCTTCTTCTCACTGCTTAAACGAAGAACAAAAGCATTCTTTAATAGATTCCCTAATAATAGTAAGTTCGATACGGTTATTAGTTGGATAAAGAGCTTCATGATGTTCTATAACTGGATACTATCGATAACTTGACAGTTTCCAATTAATCTACAGGTTTGATTATATCGAGTTATTTAACAATTTTATGTAATGGGAGGATTTGTTGTTGGTAACATTTATAAATTTTTCTGCTTTTTCTCCACTTTCATCTACACCATAACCTAAATCTTTTGCAGATACTATGATAAAATATGCAGTAATTATTGAAACTAAAACAGTAGCAGTCACTAAGATGCTAAATTCTATTGATATTTGTCCTCTATTGGGTAGCAGTTTTTTTCTTACTGTTTTCATATTGGACAACTCCAAATATATCTAAAGTAGTGAATATAAAAATTATGAATATAAAAATTAAAATATTAAATTCTATACTATTAATAAAGCTTAATTAATAAAATTAATAATAATTACAAAAAATTTAATAATTATAGAGGTAATAAAATTAATGTTCTATATTTTTTGATAGTTGTAAAATTTCGTAATATATATAATTTTTGAATTCTACTCTGCCTTTGTCAGTTATTTTAATTATAGTTTTAATCTTTCCATGTATTATAGATTTTTCTTGTTTCTATAAAACCCACTTTTCCAATTTTTTAAAAATGATGTTTTTTGTAGATGTTTTTTTGTCTAATAATCAACATACCCCCAACAATTATCAGCAAGGATATTATATAAAGGATATTAAAGTTCCAGTATTTTATAGATATATGAATTAAAACAAAAATTATAGAACTTAAAAAATAAGAAATAAGATAAACTTTGTTTTTATAGGCAATATCTTCTGATGTATAACTTTCTTCAACTAACTCTAAGATTTCTTTTGCATTCATAAAAATCCCCTATTTCCTTAAATAAATATAAACATCATATTTTTTCCCATCTTCACCTACAGCAGTTGTTTTCTCTCTAATATAATAAACATCTAAATCCTCATAATCATCAAAAATCTCTAATTCTTCGTCAGTAATATCTAATAATATAATACCACCAATATAACTTCCCTCTTTTTTTCTTGCTCCATAATATCCAATTGTTTCATCAAAAAACCTCTCATAATTATAAACTCTCCCTTTAATCATCTTTGGGACTCTATTTATTAATTCCAATAATCTCTCTTTTTTCATCAATTCCCCATAAGCAAATACGTTATATTTTTTGTTTTTATTTAAGTTCCATTCTTTTTCTTTTAATTCATTAATTATCTTCAAAATATCTTCTTTTAATTTAGGAATATCCTTTTTAACAACTTCCCAAGTTAATCCTAAATCTACTCCAAAATATTTGTGAATTAAAATATCCCTCATCCCAGCAAATTCTTTCCATGGGATTTGGTTGTATTTATTTCTAAATTCCATAGGCAAGTTTTTAATCGCCTCTCCAATAATTTCTATCCTTCTAATGACCGCATCCTGTAAAAATTTAGAAGTAAAGAAATCATCCTCACTTTTATCTTTAGTGTATTCTTCAATAAGTTCAATACTCTCTAAAATATGATTTAGGAAAATTTTCACATCTTTTTTCATAATATATCCACCGCTTCATTTAAAATTTTCTCTTTTAAAAGTGGATGTATTGATTTGTAGGTTAATACATCAACTTCTTTTCCTAAAACTTCCTCAAGTTCATACTTTAGTCTAACTAAATCTAATAAACTTTTCCCTTCTCCAAATTCTACTAAAATATCTATATCGGAAGTTTCTTTCTGCTCTCCTCTAACATAACTACCAAATATTGATGCTTTCTTAACTTTGTGTTTTAATAGAATTGGAATAATTTTTCTTTTAATTTCATTGATGTTCATTAATTCCACCTCTTACTTTAACAGCCAATCCATAATTGAATTCTCTCAACTCAATACCATTTAAAATTGTTGTTCCGTAAGCTAAGAGCTCATCATTTTCATTAACAACCAAAACTTCTTCATAAGGTCTTAATTCTTCATCACAATCAATAACAAATTTGGCAAAAACATTTCTCCCCTCTCTTGCAAATTCCTCTGCCTCTTTATTAACAACAACTCTGTATCTTGGGAAAGGAATTTTTTTCCATAATAGCTTAGCTCCCTTTTCAGAAGGTATTAAGAGATTATCATTACTTCTAACTGAGAATAAAATATCTCCGTTTTCATCTAAAACCTGCCTTAATCTACCAGTAGTTTTACTTCTAACAACTTTTATTTTATCCATTAGCTCATCATCAATTATATCAAAACCATACTGATACTGTAACATCTTCCTAATCCTCAAAGCATCAGCATTGATTTTTTTGGTAGCAGAGAAGTAATTTATGTAGTAGTTGTAGGTCATTATATCCAATATATTGTCTTCTCCAACTTTTTTCTTTAGCCAGTTGATGAATTCATCAACAAACTTTTTATTAATCTCCTTTTCATAATCAAAAAGCTCAGGAATTTCATGTTGAGATAGTGGGTAGATGGTGTCTATGTAGTATGGGATAAATCCAAACACGGGGTCTTTAATTAAGATATCAACATCTGTCTCTACTACATTTAAATTCTCATGATATGGCTTTTCTACAGAGCTTGATACGGTTGTTATATAAACTTTTTCGTATTTTATTCTCTTTAATCTCTTCTTATGCCTTAAAACCTCTGGTCTATACATTGACTCAATGCCAGAGTAAAAGAAGGCAGATTTTTTAGTTATTGGGTCAAATTTCTCTATATAATCCATATATTTTCTAACAACCCTATAACCTTCCAAAAGCTTTGGATGACATCTACACCTTTCTTCAACCAATTCCCATAAGCTTCCATCTCTTATTGCCTGTTTTATTCTATTTATCTCTTCAAAAGTTACATATAGGTTGTGTTCTGCCAATAATCTTTCTCTATCTTTTTTATTTAAGCTTGCCAACTCTTTTGGTGTATAACTTGAGCAAACAGGACATGAGCAAGGAAATGCCTTTAAATCTTTAATCTCTTCTAAGTGTAAAGTCCCTCTCTCAGTTAAATATCTGTCATCTTTAGCATATAAGGCATAAGCGGCAGAATCGAACAAATCACATCCTAAAGCAACAGCTAAAGCAAAGAACATTGGATGCCCACAACCAAATAAATGCACTGGCTTGTTTGTTGGCAGATACATCTTTGAGTTTATTATGATTTCAGCAACATCTCTGTATCTGTATTGCTCCATCAATGGAACAACAGCTCCTATTGGATAGATATCAAAGCCCAACTTAGCCATCTCTTTAGCAGATTTTTGCCTCAAATCTAAATAAGTTGAACCCTGAACAGTTCCATTTAATAATAATTTAAATCCTTTCTCTTTTTTCAATTCTATTGATGCTTTAGCTCTCTTTAAAGTTTCTTCCAATTCCTTTTCAGCCCTCTCTCTATCAACATCTGGTGGTGTTGGAATGTCCAATATTGTTCCAACATCTACTCCAATTCTTTCTTGAAACTCTACAATTTCTAATGGTTGAACATCAACATCCCCATAAACTCCCAACTGAAAAGAACCACTATCCGTAACAATTACTTTATCAAACCCAATTAATTTGTGAATCCCTTTTTCTTCGGCAATCTCTCTTAAATGTTTTGTTCTATAAGTTATGTATGAATTTGTAATAATAACATCTGCCAATTTGTTTATTAAATCCATTGATACAATCTGTTTTTTTGGATTTGGGTGGATAACAGGCATTATTGTTGGGGTTTCAATCTTTTTGCCATTTATATTTAAAATCCCTATCCTTCCCATAGCATCTCTGTGTTTTATTTCAAAAGTCATCATTTTATCACAACACTCCAAACTTGTTTTTCATGTTTTTATTAAAAATTTAAAGTTTAGTTAATTTTTAGAATTTTGATTACTCATCTATTCTCTGAGTTCTTCTAACTGTGAAGGCAAATAAAGCTGGTAAAATAGCTCCACCTAATATTGCTTCTGTTAAAGCTACATCTGGGGCTAATAATGCATAGTATAAATAAGCCATACATAAACCAGCAAAGCCAGATAATATAATGCATTTAATTAAATCTTTTTGTAAGAGGGAAGCTAAACTTGATAACAATGTCATTATTATAACTATGTAGTGTATGATTTCCATTTGGCTCACCCTACAAATTTAATTCATAAGTATAACTTATCATATAACCAATATAAAAAATTCTACACTTAAATAAAAGACGAGGGATTTTTATGGATTACTATGTTACACTATCTCCGGGGCTTGAAAAAATATCTAAAAATGAGATTGAATCCTTTGAAGGAAAAATTAAAGAGATTAGAGAAAATAAGGGAAGGATATTTTTTAGTGGTGATTTAGAATTAATTCCTAAAATTAACTATCTTTCAAGAACTATAGAGAGATTGAATATTTTGCTGTATAGAGAAGAGATTCCAAATATATCTTTAGATGATATTTATGAGAGAGTTTATAACATTGATTGGACTGAGTGGATAAAAGAAAATCAATCTTTTGCCATCCGCCCATTGAGAGTTGGTGAGCATAACTTTACATCAATAGATATTGGAAGAGTGGCTGGAGAAGCTTTAATAAAATCATATCAAAAAGATAAAAATGTAAGGTTGAAGGTTAATTTAGATGAACCAGATGTAATTGTTAGGGTTGAGGTTATATTTGATGAGTTAATTGTTGGGATTGATACAACAGGAGATATTGCATTAGATAAGAGAGGATATAGAGTTTTTAATCATCCAGCACATTTAAATGCTACTATTGCCTCATCATTGGTTTATTTAAGTGTTTGGAAAGATGATGAGATTTTATTAGACCCAATGTGTGGAAGTGGAACTATTCCAATAGAGGGGGCGTTAATTAAAAGAAACATTCCACCGGGAAAGTTTAGAGAGGAAAAATATGGATTTAAGTTTATTGATATTTTTGGTTATGAGCTTTTAAATAAAACAAAAAAAGAGATTGCTGAGAATAAAAATAACTATAAGATAATTGGATTGGATAAAAATCAAAAATATTTAGATGGGGCTAAAGAAAATGCTAAAAATGCTGAGGTTTTAGATACTATTGATTTTATTTGTGGGGATGCTACAAAATTGCATGAGAGATTTGATAGTGTTGATGTAATTATAGCAAATCCACCTTATGGTATAAGAATGGGTAGCAAAAGAGCAGTAAAAAAGCTATACAATGAATTTTTATCCTCTGTAAAAAAAGTTATGCATGGTTCTTCAAGGCTAATAGTTATAACTGCTGAAGAAAAGATGTTTAAAGATGCAGTAATAAAGAATAACTTTGAGATTAAGGATGAGTTCGATGTTATGTTTGGTGGTCTAATGACAAAGGTATTTTATCTAACTTTATAATTTTAGGGTGGATAAAAATCTTAGTTGTTTTGATTGTAGTTTCTCCATTCATACCGGAAGTATTGAGGAATATTTGGTTATTAATGAAATAATTGAGGGAAATGATGATTGAAAAAATAAGAGATTTTATTTATAAGTATTATATTGAACCTGCTGAGAAAGGAACAGGCTACAACCTAATCCAAGAAATAACCTATGGAATTATCTTAGCTTTGGCTTTATATTTATTTTATAAAGCTTTAAGGAAGTTAAATATAAATATTGATGAGAAATTTGCAATTCCTGGAATTGTTTTTACCGTTTTAATTGCCTTGATGAGGGCTTTAGTTGATTGTGGATATATAGAAAGAAGTTTTTTAACCATAACTCCAGGAATTGTATTTTTAATTGGTGGATTTTTTATAGCAACGATTTTAATTACGGGATTAATCTTTAAGGAAAAATATTATAAAGCATCTGCAATTATTGGGGTAATTCCATTGTTGTATTTTCTCTTTGTATTTTTACAGCATATAGTTCATTTGGAAGCAATTTTATATGTTGGGATTTTAGTAGGGACATTTTATTATTTGGTTAAGTTTCTTGATAAAAACTTAAAATTAAATATCTTGCAGTCAAAGATTGATAATTATGTTGTAATTGGGCAGTTGATTGATGCTTCTGCAACAACTATTGGAATTGGTATTTACGGCTATTGGGAGCAACATCCAATCCCAAGATTTTTAATGGAAACCTTTGGAGTTTATTCTTTCATCCCTTTTAAGCTTTTGGTGGTTTTATTGGTTCTTTATGTTTTAAATAGAGAGATTGAAGATGAAAATATAAGAAATATTATAAAGCTCTGTATAATGGCTCTTGGATTAGCTCCAGGACTTAGGAATTTATTTAGAACGGTTATGGGCGTATAAATGTTTATAAAATTTTTGGTGAATTAAATGAAATTTATATTATTTCTACCTTTGCTTATATCTGTTGGGTTCATTATTGGGATATTGGGGAGTTTGTTTGGTATTGGCGGGGGATTTTTGGTAGCTCCAATTTTAACGTTTATTTTTGATTATTTTGGCATTCCAGATGGAATAAAATTTGCTATAGGGACATCATTATTTGTTGTATTCATAAACTCAATAATCTCAATCTTTAGACATGCAAAAATTAAAAATATAAATTGGAAGGCATCAATAATAATTGGAATTATTAGCTTAATTTTTTCATACTTTAGTGGGTTTTTGGTAGTTAATTATATTGATTCTTATGTTTTAAAAAAGATATTTGGAATTTTTTTAATATCAACTGCAGTATATTTAGCAAAATCACATCATATTGATAAAATTTATGAAAGGGAAGATAACTTAGCTCACTTTATTTTTTGTGGAATTATTACTGGTTTTTTATCAGGCTTATTTGGGATTGGTGGGGGGATAGTTATAATCCCAATTTTAGCAATGGCAAAATATCCTGTTAAAAGAGCTGTTGCAATTTCAGTTGGTGTTATTCCTCTAACTTCCATTGGGGGGCTCATTTCATATTTAATGGCAGATACAAAAAACTATATCTACAATATTGGCTACGTCTCAATCCCAATAGCTTTAATTATGGCAATTCCTATAATTTACTCTTCAAAATTAGGAATAAAGATAAATCAAAAGATTTCTCCAAAATATCTAAGAATTATACTTAGTGTTATGTTGGGAATAATGGGATTAGTTATGCTGTCTCCTTAACTTCTTTAATACTCTTTTCAATAAACTCTAAAACCTTATCAAATCCTTCCATCGTCTTTAAACTTAATAAAATAACTTCTACCTCTGGATTTATTTTTTTAGCATCATTTTCCATCTTTTTAATATCAGCTCCAACAGCTTCTGCCAAATCAATTTTATTGATTATTATTAAATCAGCTGTTTTCATAATTCCGGGATGTTTTTCTATTGTATCATCTCCTTCAGTTGTTGAAACAACCACTATCCTTTTATGACTTCCCAAATCAAAATCAGCAGGGCAGATTAAATTTCCAACGTTCTCTATAAATAATAAATCAATTTCATCTAAGTTTAAATCCTCCAAAGCATGCCCTACTAAATGAGCATCTAAGTGGCATTCTTTACCAGTATTTAAAGGAACAACCTTGGCTCCATGCTTCTCCATTCTTTCAGCGTCAAATTTTGCTATAACATCTCCAGCAATGCAAGCTATTTTATACTTATCTTTTAAATTATCAATTAATTTTTCAATTAATAGGGTTTTACCGCTCCCTATAGCTCCCATAAAATCAAATGCAACGACACCATGTTTATTTAAGAGTTTTCTGTTTTTATCTGCCAATCTTTTATTTGCTTTTAATATATCTTTAGCAATATCTAAAACTCCTACAATATGCATATTCATCACCAAAATTTTATTCTTCTTCCTCTTTGTCTTCTTCAAATTCAACATCATCATAATTTGGATTCATCTTTTCATATAACTCATCAACTTCATTCTTCTTCTTCCAGAGCTCAAACCTTGTCCTTTTAATTTTTTGCCTCTCCCTCTCTAAAAACTTAAATGTTTTTGCGTGTGAAGCACCTCTCAACAACATCTCAACAGCTTCCTTAGCTATTTGAACTGGTTCATGCTCTCCAACTATTGCAACGGTCTTTCCATAAACAGATACGTTTGCTCCTGTTAACTCCTCTATATATCTCCTTGACTTTCCTTCTTTACCAATTACTCTTCCTTTTAATCTTCTTACACCATTTTCA
Organism: Methanocaldococcus bathoardescens; assembly: GCF_000739065.1. Lineage (GTDB taxonomy): Archaea > AGJL01 > Methanococci > Methanococcales > Methanocaldococcaceae > Methanocaldococcus > Methanocaldococcus bathoardescens. The sequence goes on from NZ_CP009149.1 coordinate 1,329,806, forward strand.
GAGCTTGCGTAATCTTCAATATCTATAACTTCTAAAACATATTCATCGCTAACTAATTTTAAAGCAATTTCCGGATTAAACCCTCTACCAATAGCTCTAACTATATCCTTTGCCTTCCAAACAGCCAATGGGTCTTTCTGCTTGTCAGTTCCATAAATGGTTACAGTTCCGTCTTCATCAATCTCCAACTTAACTCCTAACTCTTTTTCAATAGTTTTTTTAACACTTCCTTTTTTTCCTATTAAAACACCTACTCTTTCTCTTGGAATTTTTAAAATCTCTATATTTTTATCTTGTCCTATATTTCCAAAAACCATATTTACCACCATATAAAATAAAAATAAAATTAAGATTAAAATTAAAAATAAGAGAAATTCTAATTTACAATTGCTTAATCATCGCTTCATCAATTGGATTTATTTCCTTTCCAGTTATGTATCTATATAAATCTTTATAATTACAATCAACTTTTTTCCTTCTAAAGAAATTGCATATATTTATGCAGTCTCTAATAAGTAGAGGATGAGCTAATGGATGCTGAGTTATAACACTCTGAGAAAAATCAATAAATACTGGCTCATCATCTTTAACCAATATGTTGTATTCACTCAAATCTCCATGAACTAACTCTCCTTCCTCATATAGCTTTTTCATGCTCTCATTTATGATTTTAAAATATCTCTCCCAATCTAAATCCTGCATATCTTTAAGTTTTGGTGCTGGAATTCCTCTATAACCAACAAAATCCATAACTAAGACATTTTCCCTCCTTAGCCTTGCCTTTGGTGCATTTATAATCTCAGAAGCTCTCCTTGAATTCCTAAATTCTTTTTCAACCCATGCATGAATAATTTGCCTTCTACTACTCTTCCTTAAATGAAATCTTGGGTCTCCTTGGATATATTTACTCATAGTTTTAAAATCGCATGTAGCAACTCTGTAAACTTTAACTGCTCTGTAAAACTTTCCCTTTCTTGCTTTAAATACTACTGCCTCTTTTCCAGAATTAACTATTCCTATATATTCTGTTAAATGCTTCCCAGCTAATAAACTAAATAAAGTCATTAAGGTTCTTTTATCAAAAACTTCATTAGCTGTCTTTAAATCTTCTAAAAACTTCCTTTCTTTCTCTAAAATTTCTTTTTGATATTCTCTATCCAATTGAAACTCTTCTTTTTCACTCAGCAATTTATTCAATTCATAGAGTTCTTCATCAATGTTTTTGGCTATAACCATCACCTTTATAACAACTCATCTAAATAACCTTTTCTTTCCATAGGGGGCGAAGCCCCCTATTGGTATACCCCAAATTTAATTTACACCTCCGAGCGTAGCGAGGAGGTGTTAGCTTTGATGAAACTTTCTTAAAGTTTCATAGCAACTCATCTAAGTAACCTTTTCTTTTAAGCCATTCAACCTGTGTTTTTGTATATCTCCAAATGATATCACATTTTTGGTCTCCTTGAACTTCCCATGGTTTTACTATAACTATATCTCCTTCTCTAACCCAAATTCTATTCTTTAATCTACCAGGAATTCTCCCTAATCTTGTTTTTCCATCTAAACATCTAACTCTAACTCTACTTGCTCCTAACATTTGCTCTATAATACCTAAAATCTCATTCTCTTCTTTTTTTGGAATTCTTACCCTAATTTGTTGTTCTTGTTGTTCTGTCATTAGTATCACCTTTTTTTCTTTTTGTGTTTTTGTTGATGATAATTCTATGAATTTTATTAAAATGAGTGTTTCAATAAACCTTAGATTTTTGTGTCTATGGGATTTGTAATATCTATTTTATATATACTCTCGCTATATATATCTGTTGATTGTTGATATAATTTTTTTGTATTATTCTAAATTTTTTCAATATTAAAGGTGGATAGGATGATAAGTAGAGAAGAGGCAATTAACTTCCTTAACTCAACATCTTCTAAAGATATATTAGATAAATTAGCTCAAATTAACAATACATTTAAGAGAGAATATATAACTTACTCAAAAAACGTCTTTATACCATTATCAAAGTGGTGTAGAAATAAGTGCGGATATTGCATTTTTAGAGAAGATAAACCAAGTCTAATGAAACCAAATGAAGTTAAAGAAATTTTATTAAAAGGGGATAAGTTAGGTTGTAGAGAGGCGTTATTTACATTTGGGGAACATGTGGATGAAAATAAAGAGATTAAAGAGCAATTAAAATCTATGGGTTATGATAGCATATTGGAATATCTCTACGATTTAGAGGAATGGACATTGAATAACACCTCTCTTTTACCTCACACAAATTGTGGAATCTTAAATTATGATGAGTTAAAGATGCTTAAAGAGGTTAATGCATCTATGGGTTTGATGTTGGAAAATGCTTCAGAGAGGTTGATGGATACAGTAGCCCACAAACACAGCCCTGGAAAGCATCCAAAATTAAGGATAGAGATGATTGAAAATGCTGGGAAGTTAAAGATTCCATTTACAACTGGTTTGTTAATTGGTATTGGTGAGACAAATGAAGAAATTGTTGATTCACTATTTAAAATAAAAGAAATTCATGAAAAGTATGGGCATATTCAGGAAGTTATAATCCAAAACTTTAGAGCTAAGAGAGGCATTCCAATGGAAAATTATAAGGAACCCTCACCAATAAAGATGTTGAAGGTTATTATTTTAGCAAAGTTGATTTTAGATGGCATTTCAATCCAAATACCTCCAAATTTAAATAGAGAGACAGGACAGTTGTTTTTGTTAGCTGGGGTGGATGATTGGGGTGGAGTTTCTCCATTAACAAAAGATTATGTTAATCCAGAGGCCGAGTGGCCAGAAATAAGAGAGTTGAGAGAATGGACTGAAGAGTTAGGGCTGAAATTAAAGATGAGACTGCCTGTTTATGATAAATACATAAGTGAAGAGTGGTTAAGTGAGAAAGTTTATAATAAGATTATTGAGATGGGATGGTTAAAGGAATAGCGTTCTCTATTATTGATATTTGTTTTTTTAAGATATCTTCATACCTATTTTTTAATATTTGCAGAGCTTTATAAGCAGATTTTCCATCTAAATATACAACTTCCTCTTTTCCCCTTTCCATATACTTAACATAAGCCACGTTTTCATCAAAACTTATAGTTAGGGATATAAATTTATTTGAGCTTAAAATATCCTTTAACATCTCTTCATAAACATTATTTCCACAGAATAGATTTAATTTAGCTATCTCTTTTATATCTTCATCTTCAATAAGTAGTTTTATCTTTTCATACTCAGAGATAATTATTTCTAAGTTATCAACCAATTCCTTAAAACTCTCAGCCCTTTCAATTAAACAAACAAATCTAATCTCAATTTTTCCTTTTCCTTTCCATCTCCATTCTCTATTTTTCCATTCATTGATTTTTTGTTTGATTTCATTTATGTCCATAATATCCACCAAAAGACCATAAACTATTTATCCTCAAATGCGGGAAAATATAAATCAGATAGATACGACATAAGTATTAGATGTCTTAGAGGCATCTATCTTTGATACCTACAACATCTCTTGGTGACATCATGATTAAAATATTAGCTGATAACATAGCTTATAAAAAATTTTTTGCTCAACATGGATTTTCAGCTTTAATAGAATTAAATAATAAAAGAATTTTATTTGATGCTGGTCAAAACCCAACAACTTTGAGAGAAAACTTAAAATTATTTGATGAAAAGGAAGGATTTGACTACATCGTTTTATCTCATGGGCATTACGACCACTGCGATGGGTTGAAATATGTTATAGAGAATGATTTAATTAATGGGAAGGTTATAGCCCATAAAGATGCATTCTTAGATAAATACTCTGGCAATAGATATATAGGAATCGACAAAGAAATAAAAGAATATTTGTTAAAAAAAGCTGATTTAGAGATTATTGAAGAGCCGTATAAGATAGATAAAGATATTATTGTCTCTGGATATGTTCCAAGAGAGCAGAGTTATGAGATGGAAGAGTTTCAATGTATTAGAGATGGAAAGAGAGTGAAAGATGAGGTAAATGATGACATGTTCTTAATAGCCAAAGGGATTTTGATAACTGGCTGTTCTCATAGTGGAATTATAAATGTAGTTGAATATGGGAAAAAGTTGGATAAAATTAGAGGAGTTTTGGGGGGTTTTCATTTAGTAGATGTTTCAGATAACTATTTAAATAAGGTTGTTGATTATTTCAAATCCCAAGATTTTTGGTTTATGCCTATGCACTGTACTGGATTCAAAGCTTTAACAAAATTATCTCAATTAAATAATTTTGTTTATGGGCATGTGGGTAAAATCATTGAGATTTAGGGGCTGATTATGAGAGAGGTAGAAAAGCCACTGATTTTGAGTATTGTAGGAAATATTCTATTGGGATTGATAAAAATAATAATTGGATATGTTTATTCAAGTATATCCTTAATTTCTGATGGAATACATTCATTATCAGATGTTATAACAAGCATTATAGCAATTATTGGTGTAAAAATTGCATCAAAGCCAGCAGATGACGCTCATCCCTATGGACATTCAAGATTTGAATGCCTATTCTCTTTTTTTATTGGTTTAGCTTTATTCTTTACAGCCTATGAGATTGGGAAGTTTGCAGTAGAGAGAATTATTTATGGGGAAGTAATTGAGGTAAATGCTATAATGGTTGTAGTAGCCATTTTATCAATAGTTGTTAAAGAGTTGATGACAAGATACTCTTTGTTTATTGGAAAAAAGCTGAATAGCCAAGTTCTAATTGCAGATGCCTATCATCATAGAAGTGATGCTTTAAGCAGTGTTGTAGTTTTAGCTGGTTTGTTATTGCAAAAGTTCGGCATCTATTATGGGGATGCCATAGCTGGGATAATAGTAGCTTTTATGATTGCAAAGGTAGCCTTTGATATATGTTTAACAAACATGCACTATCTCACTGGAAGAGCCCCATCTGAAAATTTCTTTGAAGTTATTAAAAAAGAAGCTTTGAATGTAGATAAAGTTATTGGGGTGCATGATATAAAAGCCCATTATGTGGGGCCAAAGATTCATGTTGAATTACATGTAGAAGTTCCGTCAAATATATCTGCAAAAGAGATGCACGACATTGAAGTTGCAGTAAAAAATAGATTAGAAAGCTTAGATAATGTTGAGAAAGCTTATGTTCATGTGGATATTGTGGATTAGTTAATAACTTTTTTTATTTAAAAATATATTAAAGTTGAATATTCAAAATAATAAATAAATCTTTCCAAAAAAAGAAAATGGTGGGCTCGGGGAGATTCGAACTCCCGACCACCGCCGTGTCAGGGCGGCATCATAGCCATCTAGACCACGAGCCCACAACCACAAGCGAAATTAAAGTATGTATAACTCATATATAAACTTTTCGGTTTTGTAGGTATGATTCAAATATATAAAAATACTTAAACACGTTAAATAAAGTTTCTATCTTAAATGTTAGTTTTTGTTACTCGTTATGATACCAAACTATAAATATAATTAGAGATTAAAGTAATTAAAGAGTTAAAATTTAAGAAAGTGTTTAAAAGTTTAATATAGACGGGGAGTTAAAATGGTAGGAGATGTTCCAGTTTTGCTTATCATGAAAAAACCAATAGTAGTTAGTGGGGACGTATCAGTATATGATGTTGCAAAAATTATGATTAAAGAAAATGTTCCATGTGTTCTTGTAGTATGTGGAAAACCAAATCATGAGAGTATTGAAGTAGCTACAGATGAAGATATGATAAATAAGGTATTGATTAAAAAACTACCACCAGATAAAATTAAAGTAGAAGATATTGCCTCGGATAAATTAGTTACCATCCCACCAGACACTACGATTGATGAAGCTTTGAAAATTATGAATAAATATAAAACTAAAGAGTTGTTTATTGTAGATGAAGGGAAAATTGTGGGGGTAATAACACAAGATGATATAACAAAAGTTACTCCGGAGATAATTTCTACTTTAAAAGAGCTTGTAAATTACTTATTGAAAATTATTGACGAAGTTATTAATGAAAATGAAAATAATGAATCATCAGAAATTCAAAAAACAGATTCGAATGATGACGATAAAAAAGAGAATAATAAAGAGAATAATAATAAACTTAAGTTAAAGAAAAGAATATAGTCCTAAATAACATAATAACATAAATAGGTGAAAAATTTGGTTAAAGTAAAAATTTGTGGAATCACTAATGAAGAAGATATGGCGTATATATCAAAAAGAGTCCATGCAGTGGGGGTTATAATAGATGTCCCTGTAAAAACTCCAAGAAAAATATCGTTAGATAGAGCTATAGAGTTAAAAAAATATATCGCCCCATTCACATCTTTAGTGGCTGTATTAATGCCAAATAGTATAGAGGAAGTTTTAGAGATTTATAATGCTCTAAAGCCAAGTGCTATACAACTACATGGGTTTGAAAGTTTAGATTTTGTTAAAGAGTTGAATGAACTCAAAAATAATGGAAAATTAAATTCTCATATAATTAAAGTTATCCACATACCAAAGGATGAAGAAATTGAGTTTAAAAATTTATTAGATATTGCAAAAGATTATGAGAAATATGTTGATGCAATTTTGGTAGATACAAAAATAGAAAACATAAAATTTGAAGGAAAAACTCATAATTGGACAGTATCTAAGAAGTTGAGGGAATCTTTAGAAAAACCTTTAATTTTAGCTGGTGGTTTGAATAAAGATAATGTCTTAGAAGCGATAAAAACAGTCAAACCTTACGCTATAGATGTGTCTTCTTCGTTAGAAGCTTATGGAGGAAAGAAGGATTTAAAAAAAGTAGATGAGTTTTTGGAAGTAGTTAAAAAGGCTTAAAAAATTTAGATGTTCATTAATATCTCTTTTATCCTATTTACAATTGGCATTGGGTTATGGAAAGCCCTTGCTGTATAAACTTCTATGTTATTATTCTTTAGTGTTTCAACGTAATCTTTATTTATTTGCTTTCCAAAGACAATTGCATGAGTGTCTTTGTTATATTTGGTTTTGTATGTTACTGTATAGCTAACTCCTCCATCATTATGGACAAAGCTTATTATTTTATCAATACCTTCAATGCCCTTAAGCCCTTCATCTATATCTACAGCCCCAATACCTTTTAAATAGTATTTATCATTATCTGCAATCTCTAACAATTTTAAAGCCGCATGATTTCCAGCTATAATGACATTATCTCCCCTTTTTTTCAACTGACTTATTAGATATAAAACAGAAGGAATTAATGCTGGCGGTTCAGGGCATCCAACTATAACTAATATATTCATGTTTTCACCAGAATTTTAGTTTTGATAGGAAGCTTTTTTTATTTTTCTCAGTTTCTTCTTTTTTCTCTTCTTTTATCTCTTCAAGGTTTATTTTTAAAACAAACGTTCCATAGCATGGTTTTGTGTATGGGAAGATTATGTAGTTGTCTTCATAAGCTACTGGTATTGGCGGAATTCCAATTAAAAAGACTCCTTCAAATATCTCTTCTCCGGCATCCATTTCTCTAACATTTTTGAAATTTTTTCTTATAAACTCTGCACAATCTTTAAATCCTCCTTTATATAAGATTTCATAGTTTAGTTTGTCAATACATGGCATAATCTCTACCTAAAAAGTTTTAATATATCATCTTTCTTTGGTTTTACAATTCCTTTTTCAGTTATGATTGCAGTTATTAAATCTGGAGGAGTTTTATCAAATGCATAGTTATAACAGCTAACATTTTCTGGCACTATTCTAACTCCATCAATATATGCTACTTCGTCTTCACTTCTCTCCTCTATAATAACATCTTCTTCACTACTTTTTAAATCAAACGTTGATAATGGGGCGGCAACATAAAATGGAATATTATGATATTTAGCTAAAACTGCCAAGCTATAAGTTCCAATTTTGTTATAAACAGTCCCATCAGCTAAAATTCTATCTGCCCCAACTATAATTTTATCAATCTCTCCCTTTTGCATTAAAAATCCTGCTGTATTATCTGTTATAACCTTAACAGGAATGCCTTCATAGCTTAACTCAAAAGCAGTTAATTTAGCTCCCTGCAATCTTGGCCTTGTCTCATCTGCTATAACTCTAATCTTTTTTCCGTTGTAGAATGCAAATCTAATCACACTTAGAGCAGTTCCATAGGCAGAGCAAGCTAAAGCCCCAGCATTGCAGTGGGTTAATATTGTATCCCCGTCTTCTATAAGTTTCTCTCCAATCATTCCAATTTTTCTGCAGGTTTCTATATCTTCTTCATGAATTTTCTTAGCTTCATCTAAGATTGATTTTCCTTTTTTGTAAGCTTCTAAGCATCTATCCAATGCCCAAAATAGATTAACAGCTGTAGGTCTTGTATTTTTTAAGATGTTGTATGCTTTATAGATATCATCCCCTTTAATTTCAGCTAAGGCTAATCCATAAGCCCCAGATATTCCAATAGCAGGGGCTCCTCTAACAACCATATCTTTTATTGCAAATGCAACATCTTCATAAGTTTTACAAATAAAATATTCTAATTTATGTGGAAGTTTTCTTTGGTCTATTAAAATTAGCTCTTTTTTATCATCATCCCATATTATTGGCCTTAAATCCTTCATTTTATCACTTTAAGCTTTTTTAGGTAGTATTTGCTATAAATTGCTCCAGCTGTATTGTGAGATAAAACTCTATCTTTAACAATAAATGTAGTTGTTGGAGCTTTTGAATATTTTTGAAATAAAATGTCATGTCCAATACATAACCCAACAATAATATTTAAATCAGTCCCAATCTCATTTAAAATTTCCGCCTGCCCTATTGGGTTGCACATCGCTTCTTTTCCATTATTAATCTTTTTTAACTCAAGAACATCTTTATCAATTCCACAGACCTTACAGCAGACGGAATAAACATCAAAATGTTGTGATAAAATTTCATCTAATATTTTTGCTTCATCTTCCAATCCAATACAAAAAGCAATACCTATTTTTTTATAATCCATAAGTTTGCAGAACTCTATAATCTCTTCCAATCTCGTTTTTTTCATATAATAGGTTGCTTCAATATAGGCAGAAACCTTAGCTATTTTTAAATTATCTTCTTTTTTATATTCTTCCGTTATTTTCTCTGTCATGTCTTTTTTACAGTTTTTTCCAGCATAGCAAAGTTTTTTAATACATTTGGAGCACTTCATAATCAACACCATATAGCTGGGATGTGTATGAGAGTTGATACATTTATATTTTTAATTTTTATATTTGTGGGCATTTTGATGTTAATGTTTGTAGTTAGCTTATCTGAAGCTATCCATGTAGTAGAATGGAAAACCATAATATCTTTGTTTTATTTAATGGCTATTGTAAATGTTCTAAAAGACTTAAAATTTTTAGATTATGTTTCTTTAATTGTGATAAAACATTCAAGTAGAATATTTATCACTTTAATAGCTTTAACTTTGATTTTGTCAATGTTAATAACAAATGATGTTGTTTTGTTTGTCATAGTTCCTCTCACATTAATTTTATTTAAATATATAGAAGCTGACAAAAAAGACCTTGAAAAACTTATAATATTTGAAGGTATATCTGCAAATATTGGTAGTGGTTTGACACCAATTGGTAATCCTCAAAACATCTTTCTGTATCACTTTTATAATATAGACGCATTTGAATTCGTAAAAAATATGGTTCCTTTTGAAATTTTTGGAATTTTAGTTATTTTGCCATTTATGGAGTTTAGAAAGTATAATTGTAAGATAGATGTTGATGTAGAGTTTAAAAAAGAGTGGATAATTTATCTTATAATCTTTATGCTGATTTTACTTTGCATCTTTGGATTTTTAAATTTTATCTATGTATTTCCAATAATTTTAGCTGTTATTTTAATTAAAAAACCAAAAATTGATTATTTGTTTTTATTAACATTCATATTTTTGTTTGTAGATGTTTATGGTATTAAAAAATTAGGTATAATAAATTTGTTCAACGTAGTTAATAATGATGTGATGTTGATGATTTATTCTTCATTATTATCTCAAATTATCTCTAACGTACCAGCAACTGTTCTTCTCTCAAATATCTACGATAACTGGTTACCTATTGCTTATGGAGTTAATGTTGGTGGTAATGGGACTTTAATATCTTCATTTGCAAATTTGATAACATTGAGGCTGTCTAATAGGGAAGTTAGTGTAGTAAGGTTTTTATTAATTGGAATGATAATTTATATAATGCACTTAACAGCTTTAACTTTGTATCTCAAAATATTTTAAAAGTAAAAAAAAGATGTGAAAAGAGAAAATAGCTGAAGAAAAAAGAAAAGGTTAAAGGGAGGCTAAATTATTTCTTTGGGTTTTTTGGTTTTCTTGGAGCTACCATGGGCTTCACCCCCATACAACTTTTGCAATTATTATACAGCTACTTAGGGTTATATATACTAATATTCAACAAAAATTATGGGTTTTTTTGAATAAAGCTTTATAATATCTAATCTGTCCCATGCACACTTAAATTTTGGATGAAATCATGCCAAGAAAGTTGCATAATAAGCTGGAATTAATGGAAGAGATAATAAATCTTGGGATTAATGGAGAAGAGATTACTATTTACAACATAACCAGAAAAATTAACCAAAAAATGAAATATAATAAAATTGAAAAACATTATGTTGGGGAACAAACAATAAGTGATATAATTAAAGAACTTGAAAGAATTGGGTGTTTAAAATTAAAATCTAAAGAAATGACAAAAATTGGAAAAGAAAAGAAAATATATGAATTAACCAATGATGCGTTAAAAATTTTTCAAATTTATGCAAAATATTACCAAACAATACATAAAATAATTAGAATGTTGAATGAGTTAAACCTTTGCGATGAAGATAAAGAAATATTTTTACAAATCCTATCAAACTATGCAAAACGTAAGTTGAGATGATAAATATGGAATTAAAAGAAGAAGCTATAAAGTTAGAGAGTGATTTGATAAGAATAAATTCAGTGAATCCTTCATTTGGTGGAAAAGGAGAGAAAGAGAAGGCAGAGTATGTTAAGAAGAAATTGATGGAGTATGTTGAAGAATATAATATAAAAAATTACACTTTGAAAGAATACAACATTATAGATAGATGTGGAATTGAGAGACCAAATATAGTATTTAAAATAGATTTTGGAAGAGATAAGGCATTACATATTATCTCTCATTTAGATACTGTTCCAGAAGGGGATATTAGTTTATGGGACACAAATCCTTATGAACCAGTTGTTAAAGATGGGAAAATTTATGGAAGAGGAAGCGAAGACAACCATAAGGGAATTGTTTCTTCTTTACTATTGTTAAAGATGATTTTTGAAAATAATATTAAACCAAAATACAACTTATCATTAATTTTTGTCTCTGATGAAGAAGATGGAAGTGAATATGGCTTAAAATATCTATTGGATAACTTTGAAGATGAGATATTTAAAAAGGATGATTTAATCATAGTTCCTGACTTTGGAACACCAACTGGAGAATTTGTGGAGATTGGGGAAAAGGGAATTTTGTGGATAAAATTTAACATTAAAGGAAAGCAATGTCATGGTAGCACACCTGAAAATGGGTTGAATGCTGATATAGTGGCATTTAACTTTGCAAATGAGTTATATAATAGCTTATATGAGAAATTTGATGAAATTAATTCAATATTTCTGCCAGAATATTCAACCTTTGAACCAACGATATTGAAAAATAAAGTTGAAAATCCAAACACAATTCCAGGATATGTAGAGGTTGTTTTTGATTGTAGAATTTTGCCAACTTACAAAATAGAGGAAGTTTTAGAGTTTATAGATGAATTTATTAAAAACTTTGACTTTAAGAAATATCTTAAGCATTATGATAACTCAATAAAGGCAGAGATAACTTATGAAATATTAAAGGCTGAAAATCCAAATTACACAGATGAAAATGCAGAGGTTATTAAAGAATTGAAAAAAGCTATAAAGAATGTTTTAAATAGAGAGGCAAAACTCTGTGGAATGGGTGGAGGAACTGTTGCGGCATTTTTGAGAGAGAAAAACTATGCAGTAGCAGTTTGGGGTATTGGAGAAGAAACTGCCCACCAACCAAATGAGCATATTAAAATAGAGGATTTGGTTAAGATGACTGAAGTGTTTTATGAAATTTTGAAATGGAGACTGTCAAGTTATTGATAGTATCCAATTGTAGAACATCATGAAGCTCTTTATCCAACTAATAACCGTATCGAACTTACTATTATTAGGGAATCTATTAAAGAATGCTTTTGTTCTTCGTTTAAGCAGTGAGAAGAAGCTTTCTACACAATTTCTCAGTCCGAATCGGACTCTTTCAAATTTTAAGCCCAACTTCTGCAACGCCCACGGATACCATCTCCCACCATCAACCAAAATTTTAGGCTTATTCGAGCAAAATTTTAATATACCCCTAACGAATAATATAGTATCGAGGTAATTTCTTGTCTCTGATATATAAACTCCCAAGCATTCCTTCGATTCAACGTCAATAGCAGACCATACGTAAATAGTCTTATCTCCAAATTTTAGTTTAGTCTCGTCTATTGCAATTGGGTTTCTTACACTCCTCTTAGGTTCGTTTAAGACTTCTTTAATCTTGTGATAATAAACTCTAACTGACTCGTGGCTTATACTTTCGAATTGGGAGAGAAATAAACTCGTCTTCCTCAACGATAACCCGAGGTAGTATAAAAGCCCTGCTAAGATTTTAACTTCTATCGACTTCCTATTCCTCTTAAAAAGCTTCTTCTCTTCGATTCTCTCCTTTATTACATCTATTGCGAGCTTCATATTTACTATTTTTTATCGACATATTGATAAAAATTTAACCTGACAGTCTCTTTTGAAATAGTGAGAACATGCATATAGTAAAAATTGGTGGCTCTCTAACTTATGATGCAGAGCCATTATTAAAGGCATTAAAAAACTATGCAAAAGAAAAAAATAAGAAGATAGTTATTATTCCTGGTGGAGGAGAATTTGCAAATGTTGTTAGAAATATAGATAAAGCTCTAAATATCTCAAACTCACTATCTCACAAACTTGCTATAAAATGTATGGATTTAATTGGAGAGGTTTATGCTGAAATTGGAGATATAAAAGCTTATGATACATTATTTGATTTAAAAAGAGAGATAGAAAAAGAAAAGATAGCTATATTATTACCTTCAAAAATTTTACTATCAACAGATATTGCTGAGCATTCTTGGGCTATAACATCAGATTCATTAAGTTTATATATAGGAAAGTTATTAGATGTTAGGGAAGTTATAATAGCAACTGATGTTGATGGCATATATGACAAATTCCCAGGAGGGAAACTATTAAATATTATTAATGCAAATGACATTAAAGGTTCAACATCTGTAGATGAGATCTTTCCAATTCTTTTAAAAAAATTTAAAATGAACGCTTACGTTGTTAATGGTAAATATCCAGAGAGAGTTATAGATATTTTAGAAGGAAAACACAACATATGTACGAAAATTATTGGAATAGAATAGATAAAATATACCTGCACAAACCTAAGAGGCATTGTCCCTTTAGGGGGCAATGCATCCGTTTTGATGGGAACTTTTCCTAAAAGTTCCATACAAAAAATTATTTGGGTGGGAGAGATGAAATACATTTGCATAAGCTGTAATGCTGAGATTGCTCCAAGAGAGAAATCAACAAAATTCCCATGTCCAAACTGTGGAGAAGTAGAGATTGTAAGATGTGAGAGATGCAGAAAATTAAACAACCCATACAAATGTCCAAAATGTGGATTTGAAGGCCCATAAATCCAAATTTCAATAATATGTGGTGAGAGAATGGCAGCTGTATTAGCAAAAATAAAAATTATGCCTACAAGTCCAGAAGTTAATAAAGAAGAGTTAAAAGAGAAAATTAAAGAAGTATTAGAAAAGCAAGATGTTGCTATAAGAGGATTATTTGATGAGCCATTAGCTTTTGGTTTATACGCTATATACACCGTTATTGAAATGGAAGAAAGAGAAGGAGGAACAGAACCAATAGAAAATGCTTTAGCAGAAATTGACGATGTTGAGAGCGTTGAAACAGTAGAAGTTTCATTGGCATAAATTTTACAACTTTTTTTGGATATTAAGCTAAAAATTATTTTTGTTTTATTGTTTCCTATTTATTCGTAAATTATATATAACACTTTAAAAATTTTATATTCTTACATTCTAAAATCTCTAACTGCTGTTGATGAGATATTCATAGTTTAAATAGCATAAACAGACCGCAAATAAATAATAACTATCATAATTTAGAAAATAAGTTATCCCAGAATGCTTCGATGATAATTTGATATTATATAATTTTGAAACAATGAGGCATTCTGGGTTATTGGTAGTTGAACATAATAAAAGTATATAAACTTCTTATAATCTAAGATTAGTTAAACCATTTTAAGCTTAAGGGTGATAATGATGGGTAAATTAAAATACAAGATACAAGTCAATCCTGAAAAAACAGCAAGGGCTATGGGAAGAAATATTCCAATATCAAGAAAACATGCAAGAGAGATATGTAAATCAATAAATGGAATGAAATTGGATGATGCTATAAGGTTCTTAGAAGATGTTATTGCAATGAGAAGACCAGTTCTCTTTAGAAGACACTGCAAGAAAGTAGGGCACAGAAAAGGTAAGCTTGGCTGGCCTGCTGGTAGATACCCAGTTAAAGCAGCTAAGACAATCTTAAAGATATTACAGCACGCTAAGGCAAATGCTGAATACAAAGGTTTAAACACTGAAAAGTTAAGAATAAAACATATCTCAACAAACAAAGGAATAACAATCAAAAGATACATGCCAAGAGCATTTGGTAGAGCTACACCTAAGTTCCAAGAAACAGTTCATATACAAGTTATCTTAGAAGAATACCACTAAAAAATGAGATATAAAGGTGGAAGTCCATGATAGAAAGAACATTTGTTAAAGAAAATGTTAAGAGATTGTTAATTGATGAGTACTTCAAGAAGGAGTTAAGCAGAGCAGGATACAGCCACTGCGATATAAGAAAAACCCCTATAGGAACAAAAATCATTATATATGCTGAAAAACCAGGTTTTGTTATTGGTAGGAGAGGAAGCAGAATTAGAGAATTAACAGAGAAATTAGCTAAAGAGTTTGGTGTTGAAAAACCACAAATCGATGTTAAACCAGTAGAAAACCCAGACTTAGATGCTCAAGTTGTTGCTCAAAAAGTAGCTCAGTCATTAGAGAGAGGATTGCACTTCAGAAGAGTTGGGCACACTGCAGTAAGAAGAGTTATGAATGCCGGAGCTAAGGGAGTTATAGTTATTATTTCAGGTAAATTAACTGGAGAGAGAGCAAGAACAGAGAAGTTCATGGCTGGATACATGAAACACTGTGGAGAGCCAGCTGAAGAGCTTGTTGATAAGGGAAGAGCAATAGCAAAAACAAAGCCAGGGGTTATAGGAGTTACAGTAAAAATCATGAGACCAGATGTCTTATTACCAGATGAAATTATAATTAAAGAAGATGCAGAAGTAAAACATGTAGTTGAAGAAGAGCAATAAAGGTGAGGAAATATGGCTATATTAAGAGCAAGTGAATTAAGAGAAATGTCAATAGAAGAATTAAAAGAAAAACTCGTAGAATTGAAAAGAGAATTGTTAAAAGAGAGAGCAAGTAAAGCAGTTGCTGGAGCTCCTTCAAATCCAGGTAGAATGAGAGAAATTAGAAGAACAATAGCGAGAATATTAACAATAATGAATGAAAAGAAAAGAATGGCTTCACAGTAATAACAAAAATTAAACCAAAATATTCAAGGAAAAATTTAAATACCTTATCTAAATATTATTTACTATACTCAATTACTTAGATGGCATATAAAATACAGAGGTGCAGTGATGCCAGAAATTTGTCCAAGATGTGGATTACCAAAAGAATTATGTGTTTGTGAAGAAATAGCTAAAGAAGAACAAAAAATAAAAATATATGTTACAAAAAGAAGATTTGGTAAATTAATGACTATAATTGAAGGTTTTGATACAAGTGTTATTGACTTAAAAGAGCTTGCTAAAAAATTAAAAGATATTTGTGCTTGTGGAGGGACTGTTAAAGGAGATACTATTGAACTTCAAGGAGACCACAGAAAAAAAGTTGCTGAAGAACTTGTTAAAATGGGATTCTCAAGAGATTCAATTGAAATTAGATAAATTTTAACTTTTAACTTTTTAATTTAATTTTATTTTGACTTAATAAAATAGAGGGGGCGAGGATGCCCTTAAAAGGGCACACCCCGTCCCCGTAAAACGGTTGGGGCATCATGATAACTCCACACAACATACTTAGGCATGAACTTATAGGGCTTAAGGTAGAGATTGTTGAAGCAAAGAACAAAGCGATGGTAGGGATTAAAGGGAGAGTTATTGATGAAACAAGAAATACATTAGTGATAGAAAAAGAGAATGGCAAAGAAGTGAGGATTCCAAAAGATGTTGCAGTGTTTGTTTTCCAATTAAAGGGATGTAAAGTGAAGGTTGATGGAAGATTGCTAATAGGGAGGCCAGAAGAGAGATTAAAGAGAAAGATAAAGATACTTTATCCTTACTAATAATATTATTAGAACTCTTTTGCCCCAACCGTTAAAGTAATATATAGGTTTCTATTTATTTAGTAGCCACATCCCTATAAACAATATTTTAGCTTTAACTCTCTATAACCCTATGTTATTGATAACAAATCTAAAAACCTAAATGATAGGAGGTAAAAACATGGCAGCAAGAAATATTGGAATTCCAGTTAAAGCTCCAGAAGTAGAATGCGATGATAAAAACTGCCCATTCCACGGGACTTTGCCAGTAAGAGGACAGAGCTTTGTTGGAGTTGTTGTTAGTGACAAACCACAAAAAACAGTTATTATTAAGAGAGAGGTTGTAAAATACCTCAAAAAATATGAAAGATATGAGAGAAGAACAACAAAATTAGCAGCTCACAACCCACCATGCATAAACGCAAAAGTTGGAGACATTGTAAGAGTTATGGAATGCAGACCAATAAGTAAAACAAAAGCATTCGTTGTAGTTGAGAAATTAGGAAGAGTTGATGAAATTAAAGGAGAAGAATAAATTTGATTCATAAATCTAAAAGGTGAAAAACTATGAAAGCAATTGGTTCAAAACCTGTAAGAGGATTACCTGTTGGAGCAAGATGCATTTGTGCTGATAACACCGGAGCTAAGGAAGTTGAAATTATAGCTGTAAAAAACTACAAAGGGGTTGCAAGAAGATTACCAACAGCAAGAGTAGGAGATATGGTTGTAGTTACAGTTAAAAAAGGAACACCAGAGATGAGAAAACAGGTTTTGCCAGCAGTTGTTATTAGACAGAGAAAAGAAATTAGAAGACCAGATGGAACAAGAGTTAAGTTTGCAGATAATGCAGTTGTTATAGTAACACCAGATGGAAACCCAAAGGGTTCAGATATTAAGGGACCTGTTGCTAAGGAAGCAGCTGAAAGATGGCCAGGTATTGCAAGAATTGCTAAGATAATTGTATAAACCAATTTAAACAAATCTTAAAGGTGAAAAATATGGCTTTTACAAAGTCAAAACAGCCAAGAAAACAAAGAAAAGCGTTATTTAATGCCCCACTTCACTTAAGAAGAAAAGTTATGTCTGCAATGTTATCAAAAGAGTTGAAAGAAAAGTTAGGTAAAAACGCTATCCCAGTTAGAAAGGGAGATGTTGTTAGAATAATGAGAGGAGATTTCAAAGGATTAGAGGGAGAGGTTATCAAAGTTGATTTAAAGAGATACAGAATTTATGTTGAAGGAGCTAACAATAAAAGACAAGATGGAAGAGAAGTTCCATACCCAATCCATCCATCAAATGTCATGATTATTAAGTTGTATGATAAAGATGAAAGAAGATTTAAACACATTAAAAAGTAAATAAGGTGAAAGGATGGCAAAAAAAGGTCCAAAAAGACATTTAAAAAGATTAGCGGCTCCAGTTAGATGGGAGTTGCCAAGAAAGGTTCACAAATTTACAGTTAGACCATTACCAGGAGCACACCCAATGAGTGAGTCAATACCATTATTGTTAGTCATTAGAGATGTTTTAAAATACGCAGATAACGCAAGAGAAGCAAAGAAAATCATCAAGATGGGTAAAGTTTTAGTTGATGGAAGAGTTAGAAAAGAAGAGAAATTACCTGTTGGATTAATGGATGTTGTCTCATTACCAGATGCAAACGAAAATTACAGAGTTCTCTTTGATAGAAAAGGAAGAGTTAAATTAAAACCAACAGAAAACCCAGACGTAAAATTATGTAAAATTAAAAACAAGACAGTTGTTAAAGGAGGACACATTCAATTAAACTTACACGATGGAAGAAACATTGTTATAAAAGTTTCAGACCCAACAAAAGCAGAAGAAGATGTCTATAAAACAGGAGACACATTATTAATCTCAATCCCAGAACAAGAAATTAAAGCACACATTCCATTTGAAGTTGGTAAATTAGCTTACATTACAGGAGGAAAACACGTTGGTGACTTTGCAAGAATCGTTGAGATTGAGAAAAGAGGAATTTATCCGGATATAGTCACATTAGAAAACTTAGAAGGAGACAAGTTCAAAACAGTTAAGGATTACGTCTTCGTCGTTGGAGATGAAGAACCAATCATTAAATTATAAACTCTTTATAAATTAGACAATGAGGGAGAAACATGAGCTTTGAAGAATTATGGCAAAAGAATCCGATGTTAAAACCAAGAATTGAAAAAGTTGTTGTTAATTTTGGGGTAGGAGAAAGTGGAGATAGATTAACAAAAGGAGCTCAAGTTATGGAAGAATTGACAGGACAAAAACCAATAAGAACAAGAGCTAAGCAAACAAACCCATCATTTGGAATTAGAAAGAAGTTACCAATTGGATTAAAAGTTACATTAAGAGGAAAGAAAGCAGAGGAATTTTTAAAGAATGCATTTGAAGCTTTCCAAAAAGAAGGTAAAAAATTATATGATTACTCCTTTGACGATTACGGAAACTTCTCATTTGGTATTCATGAACACATTGACTTCCCTGGACAAAAATACGACCCAATGATTGGAGTTTATGGTATGGACGTTTGTGTTACATTAGAGAGGCCTGGATTTAGAGTTAAGAGAAGAAAGAGATGCAGAGCTAAGATTCCAAGAAGACACAGATTAACAAGAGAAGAAGCTATTGAATTTATAGAAAAAACATTTGGAGTTAAAGTTGAGAGAGTATTGTTAGAAGAGGAAGAAGAAACACAATAAAAGGTGATGTAGATGGCAAAAAAACCATGGAAAAAGAAGTATGGTTATGGAATTAGACCATGTCAAAGATGTGGGCATGTAGGTCCAGGTTTAATTAGAAAGTATGGATTAAACCTCTGCAGACAATGCTTTAGAGAAATTGCTCACAAATTAGGATTTAAAAAATTAGATTAAACCAAAACACTCAAGCTCTAAATTAAAAATTCTTAATGGAGGGAAAACATGAGTTTAATGGACCCACTAGCAAACGCATTAAACCATATCTCTAACTGTGAGAGAGTGGGTAAAAAAGTAGTTTATATAAAACCAGCGTCTAAATTAATTGGAAGGGTTTTAAAAGTTATGCAAGATAACGGTTACATAGGAGAGTTTGAATTTATAGAAGATGGTAGAGCCGGGATATTTAAAGTTGAGTTAATAGGGAAGATAAACAAGTGTGGGGCTATAAAACCAAGATTCCCAGTTAAAAAATTTGGATACGAGAAGTTTGAAAAAAGATACTTACCAGCAAGAGACTTTGGTATATTAATTGTTTCAACAACACAGGGAGTTATGAGCCACGAAGAAGCAAAGAAGAAAGGATTAGGAGGAAGGTTGTTAGCTTATGTATATTAAACACGTTCTAAATTAAATTTAAATTTTGAGGTGAGTTTATGCCAGTTGCTGCCTATATTGAGGAAAGGGTAAAAATCCCTGAAAATGTTCAAGTTGAGATAAACAACAATGAAGTTGTTGTAAAAAGTGGAGGAAAAGAGTTAAGAAGAAAATTTGAGCATCCAAAAATTGTAATTAAGAAGGAAGGAGATGAAGTTGTTATATTTTGCGAATATCCAAGAAGAAAAGATAAAGCTATGGTTGGAACTATAAGAGCTCATATAAACAACATGATTAAAGGAGTTACAGAAGGATTTACATACAAATTAAAGATTAGATACGCACACTTCCCAATGAAAGTTAGCGTTAAAGGTAATGAAGTTATCATTGAAAACTTCTTAGGAGAGAAACACCCAAGAAGAGCAAGAATTATGGAAGGAGTTACAGTTAAGATTAGTGGAGAAGATGTCATAGTTACAGGAATTGACAAGGAAAAAGTTGGGCAGACAGCTGCTAACATAGAGCAGGCAACAAGAATTAAAGGAAGAGACCCAAGAGTCTTCCAGGATGGAATTTACATTGTAGAGAAAGCTGGAAAAGCTATCTAAATAAAAATTTAAGCGAGAGGGGAAATTATGAACAGGCTATTAAGATTAAGATTTAAATTAAAAATGAAAAAGCCTGACTTTATAAGGCAAGAAGCTCACAGACACAAAAGATTAGGAGAGAAATGGAGAAGACCAAAAGGAAGACACAGTAAGATGAGATTAAAGTGGAAAGAAAAACCACCTGTTGTTGAGATTGGATACAGAGGACCTAAAGCAGTTAGAGGTTTACACCCAAGCGGATTAGAGGATGTTTTAGTTTACAATGTAAAAGATTTAGAAAAATTAAATCCAGAAACACAGGGAGCAAGAATTGCTTCAACAGTTGGTAAAAGAAAGAAAATTGAAATTATCAAAAGAGCAAGAGAATTAGGAATAAGAATATTAAACATCTCACAAGAAAAACAGGAAGAGTTATTAAAATTAGCTGAAAAACAAAATGAAAATAACGAATAAATTATTTTCCATAATCACTGTTGGCTTCCTTAAAGATAATTTGCTTTTATCATAGGTGATAATTATGAACGTATCTGTTCAAAGGAGAATGGCAGCTGAGATATTGAAATGCGGGATAGAGAGAGTTTGGATTGACCCAACACAATTAGAAAGAGTTAAAATGGCTATGTCAAAAGATGACATAAGAGCTTTAATTAAAGAAGGAGTTATTAAGAAGAAACAGAAAAAAGGAATTAGCAGTGCAAGAGTTAAAAAATTAAAAGAGCAGAGAAGAAAAGGTAGAAGAAGAGGTCCAGGTTCAAGAAGAGGGGCCGCTAGAGCAAGAACTCCACAAAAAGAAAAATGGATGGCTACAATTAGAGCTTTAAGAAAAACACTCAAACAGTTGAGAGATAGTGGAAAAATCGATAGAAAAGTTTACAGAAAACTTTACAGAATGGCAAAAGGAGGAGCATTCAGAAGTAGAAGCCACCTCTTCCTATACATGAAAGAACACGACCTTTTAAAACAATAAAACAATTTTTAGCAGGAAGGTGAGGAATCATGGCAACAGGTCCAACTTATAGAGTTAAATTTAGAAGAAGAAGAGAGGCAAAAACTGATTACAGGAAAAGATTAAAATTATTATTATCAAGAAAACCAAGACTGGTAGCAAGAAGAACATTAAACCACTGCATTGCTCAAATTGTATTGTACGATGAGAAAGGAGATAGGACAGTTGTTTCAGCTCATTCAAGAGAGTTAATTAAATTAGGTTACAAAGGACATACAGGAAACTTGCCATCAGCATACTTAACAGGTTACTTATTAGGTAAGAAAGCATTAGCTAAAGGCTATATTGAAGCAGTTTTAGATATTGGATTGCACAGGGCTACAAAAGGGGCTGCTGTATTTGCAATATTAAAAGGAGCTTTAGATGCTGGAATGGAAATTCCACACGGAGAGGAAATATTACCATCAGAAGACAGAATAAGAGGAGAACACATAAAAGCTTACGCTGAAATGTTAAAAGAACAGGATGAAGAAAAATACAAGAAACAGTTCTCAAAATACTTAGAAAAGGGATTAGAACCAGAAAAATTGCCAGAACACTTTGAAGAAATAAAGGCAAAGATAGACAGCATGTTCTAAAGGTGAGATGATGAGATTCAACATAGACGAGTGGGAACCAAAAACCACTGTTGGAAGAATGGTTAAAGAAGGACAAATAACTGATATTGATTACATCTTAGATAACAACTTACCAATTTTAGAGCCTGAGATTGTCGATGCTCTTCTTCCAGATTTAGAAGAGAAAGTTTTAGACGTTAAGTTAGTTCAGAGAATGCACAAGTCAGGAAGAAGAGCAAGATTTAGAGCTACAGTTGTTGTAGGAAACAGAAATGGTTATGTAGGAGTAGGAAAAGGTAAAGCTAAGGAAGTAGGGCCTGCAATTAGAAAAGCTATAGCTCAAGCAAAGAAAAACATTATTAGAGTTAGGAGAGGTTGCGGTTCTTGGGAGTGTGGTTGTGGAACACCTCACTCAATCCCATACAAAGGATATGGAAAGTGTGGAAGTACTGCAATAGAGATATTGCCAGCTCCAAAAGGAGTTGGTTTAGTTGCTGGGGATGTTGCTAAGGCAGTTCTTGGTTTAGCAGGAATTAAAGATGTTTGGACAAAGACATTTGGAGAAACAAGAACAACATACAACTTCGCAATGGCTACATTTGAAGCATTAAAGAGCTTGAACTTTACAAGAACTATGGATAAACACAAGGAGAAATTAGGAATTGTTGAAGGAAGAGTATTGTAAATTAACTTTTCTCATTTTAAAATTGAGGCTATTTTAAAACTTTTATTTTAAATAAGGTGATAGATATGGCTTATGCTGTCATTAGAATAAGAGGGAGAATTGGTGTAAGAAGAGATATAGCAGATACACTAAAAATGTTGAGATTGCACAAAGTAAATCACTGTGTAATAGTTCCAGAAACAGATACATTTAAAGGAATGTTGCAGAAAGTTAAAGATTACGTAACATGGGGAGAAATTGATAAAGATACATTAGTTAAATTAATTTTAAAGAGAGGAAGATTACCAGGAAATAAGAGAGTTAGCCCAGAAATTATAAAAGAGCTTACAGGAATGGATGTTGAAGAATTAGCAGAAAAGATTATAAAAGGAGAAATTAAATTAAAAGAAACACCATTAAAGCCAGTATTTAGATTACATCCACCAAGAAGAGGATTTGAAAGAGGAGGAATCAAAAAACCATTCAGTGTTGGTGGAGCTTTAGGTTACAGAGGAGAGAAAATTAATGAATTATTAGAAAAAATGATGTAAGGTGATGATTTATGATTAGAAAAAAGAAAAAAGTTAAAAAAATTAGAGGTTCAAGAACCTGTGGAGGAGGAAGCCACAAGAAGAGAAGAGGAGCTGGAAACAAGGGAGGAAGAGGAATGGCTGGTGGGCATAAGCACAAATGGACATGGATTATAAAATACATGCCTGACTACTTCGGAAAGTATGGATTTAAGAGACACCCAAGCTTAGTTAAGCAGTTAGAAACAATAAATGTTGGAGAACTTGAAGAAATTGTATTGAAAAACCCAGACAAATTTGAAAAAGAAGATGATAAATTTGTTGTTGATGTAATTGAGTTAGGTTATGAAAAAGTTTTAGGTAAAGGAAAAGTTACAATCCCAATGATTGTTAAAGCAGTAGAGGTTTCAGAGAAAGCAAAAGAGAAGATTGAGGCAGTAGGTGGAGAGGTTGTTGAACTCTAAGTTATTAACAATTTTCTTTTTATTTTTAATTTTTGATTCTGAACTTGAAAAATTTTTAGATGAGGGGAGAGTATCTTTTTTTTCACAAAGAATTAAAGATATTAAAAATTTAAAGAATAATTTAAAAGAATTTACGAGATACCAGCTGATTTTTACACTCAGCATATTTTCTATTTTTCTATTTTATTGTTCCATTTTTAGCCCATTATAAGATTAAATTTCACTAAAAATTTATACTTCCATTAACAAATTATTGATAAAAAACTCATTCTTAATACATTAAAAAGGTGAGAACTTGGAAGAATATATGAAAAAACTAGTTCCAATATTGGAAAAGATTCCTGAAGTTGAACTGCCAATTAAAGAAATATCATTCAAGGAAAAGCTTAAATGGACCGGAATAGTTTTAGTTCTATATTTCATTATGGGAACTATTGATATATATACAGCAGGAGCTCAAATTCCAGCCATATTTGAGTTTTGGCAAACAATTACAGCATCAAAGATGGGGACTTTAATTACCTTGGGTATTGGGCCTATAGTTACAGCTGGAATTATCATGCAGTTGTTGGTTGGGGCTGGAATTATCCAAATGGATTTATCAATACCAGAAAACAGAGCTTTATTCCAAGGATGTCAGAAGCTTTTATCTATAATACTGTGTTTTGTTGAGGCAGTTTTGTTCGTTGGAGCTGGAGCATTTGGAGCTTTAACACCATTGTTGGCATTTTTGATAATTATCCAGATTGCCTTAGGTTCAATAATCTTAATATACTTAGATGAGATTGTCTCAAAATATGGAATTGGTTCAGGTATTGGGCTGTTTATTGCTGCTGGTGTATCACAAACAATATTTGTTGGGGCACTTGGGCCAGAAGGATATTTATGGAAGTTCCTAAATTCATTAATTCAAGGGATGCCTAACATTGAATACATAGCCCCAATAATTGGGACAATAATTGTCTTCTTAATGGTTGTTTATGCTGAATGTATGAGGGTTGAGATTCCATTGGCTCATGGAAGAATTAAAGGAGCTGTTGGAAAATATCCAATAAAGTTTATCTATGTCTCAAACATCCCTGTTATATTGGCAGCTGCGTTATTCGCTAATATACAACTTTGGGGTTTAGCTTTGTATAAGCTTGGAGTTCCAATACTTGGACATTATGAAGGGGGGAGGGCAGTAGATGGGATAGCCTATTATTTATCAACTCCTTATGGATTAACAAGTGTAATCTCAGACCCGCTACATGCTATAGTATATATGATAGCAATGATTACATTTTGTATAATCTTTGGTATATTCTGGGTTGAAACTACTGGATTAGACCCAAAAAGTATGGCTAAGAGAATTGGTTCATTAAACATGGCAATTAAAGGATTTAGAAAGAGTGAAAAAGCAATTGAGCAGAGGTTAAGAAAATATATTCCACCATTAACAGTTATGAGTTCTGCCTTTGTTGGGCTTTTGGCAGCGATAGCTGATTTCATTGGAGCTTTAGGAGGAGGAACAGGGGTTTTACTGACAGTTTCTATTGTATATAGAATGTATGAACAGATTTTAAGAGATAAGGTAAGTGAGTTACACCCAGCAATAGCAAAATTGTTAAATAAGTGAAGTCATTGAAATTTTAAATCCCTAAAATTTTTAGTGAGGTGAGAATTATGAAAAACAAGGTTGTAGTAATTGTGGGAGTTCCGGGAGTTGGTTCAACAACAGTTACAAATAAGGCAATCGAAGAATTAAAGAAAGAAGGAATTGAATACAAAATAGTTAATTTCGGAACTGTAATGTTTGAAATTGCTAAAGAAGAGGGTTTAGTTGAACACAGAGACCAGTTAAGAAAATTAGACCCAGAAACACAGAAAAGAATACAAAAATTAGCAGGAAAGAAGATTGCTGAAATGGCTAAGGAATCTAACATAGTTGTTGATACACACAGTACAATAAAAACACCTAAAGGTTATCTTCCAGGACTTCCAGCATGGGTTTTAGAAGAATTAAATCCAGATATTATTGTTTTAGTTGAAGCAGAAAATGATGAAATATTGATGAGAAGATTAAAAGATGAAACAAGGCAGAGGGATTTCGAATCAACAGTTGATATTGGAGAGCACATATTCATGAACAGATGTGCGGCTATGACTTATGCAGTTTTAACAGGGGCAACAGTTAAGATTATTAAGAATAGAGACTTCTTATTAGATAAAGCAGTTCAAGAACTTGTTGAAGTCCTTAAATAAATCCTTTAAATTAAATATATTTTAACATATTTTTTTATAACTTTTAAATAACCAAATTTTAAGGTGAATGCATGTTTGAATCCATAACAAATGTATTCTATACTACATTGGATGCAATTTTCATGCCCATAATAAAAGTTTTACATCCAGCTTTAGCAATTTTAATTATCGCAATAATTGTTTCTCTAATTATAAATACAGCCACAAAACTTTTAGTAGACCAGGAAAGAGTGGCAGAGTTAAAAAAGGAGATTCAGGAATTTCAGGTTAAATTTAAAAAGATGTCTAAAAATCCTGAAATGTTAGAAAAGCTTCAAGAAGAACAACAGAGAATTATGCAACTCAATGCTGAGCTAATGAAAATGAGTTTTAAGCCGATGATATACACATGGATTCCAATAATTTTAATATTTATTTATTTGAAGCACGTTTATGGATTTGGTGGGATTTATCAAGAGCTAAATCCTGATTGGAATGGGGTTGTTGTATATTTACCAACAATATTATCTAAGATTTTGCTTATTGATTTCTGGCATTGGCTTGGTTCAATATTTTACAAAGGTGGATTTAAAATAGTATCTAATACTGCTTTAGGATGGTTAGGTTGGTATATACTCTGTTCGTTTGTAACATCAACCGTTTTGAGGAAAATATTTGGAATAAAATAATAAAAAAATAAAAATAAAATCTAAATTAAATTATTCTTCTTTTTCATTATCTACTTCTTTATTTTCCTGTTTTTCTTCAACCTTTAAAAATTTACTTTTCTTCTTTTTCTCTAATTTTTCTCTATCTAATTGAAATTCTTCCCCAATTTTAATTACGTAATCGGCAATATTCTGTAAAGCTGTTGAAAATCCTGGTTCAGCTCCTATGACTATAACCTTTTTCCCCCTTTCTTTTGCCTTTCTGATTGCTGGAAGAAAGTCAGCATCTCTTGTTACATAGGCAATGGTGTCTATATTTGGATTAAACACGAGCTCAGTAGCATCAACAGCCATTTCAACATCTACATCTCCAGCAGATATTTTTGGCTCAAAACCTTGATTTATAACAGCCTCTATTAACTTATCTGATGCATATTGATTTAAATAAACTCTACCAATAACAATATCACCAAATTCACTTAAAACTTCTCTAATTTTATCCAAATCAATATTAAATTCTTTTCTAAGCATGTTTGGACCATCAATTAATAGTGCAATTTTGTGTTCTCCCTTTCTTTTTCTCGCCTTTTCGTAAATTTTACTTGTCAAACTTTCCAACTTTTTCCACATAATTTCACCAACATTGAGTAATAAAAAATAATTAACTAACACTGTTAAACGAAACGGAATATATTTATAATATATGTGGCAAAATGATAATTTATATAATATGATTAAATAACAATAAATAACTTTATGGGGTGATTTCATGTATAATTGTCCATACTGTGGAAAAGATTGTGTAAATGAAGCCGCAGTTAATATTTACTTAAATATGGTTGAAAAATTCTTTAAATATCAAAATAAAGAAAGTAAAATTACTTTTGAAAGATATCCAACAGTCGGAGAAGTTGGAGAGTGTAAAGAAACTGGTGGAAGGATATATCTCTGCCCTTACTGTAAAAAACCATTTAAAGCTTACTATGAAAAAGATAAAGTTACTATAACATGCCCAAACTGTAATGAAACTCTCTGCATACCAGCAACAAATAGGACATTCTGCTAACTTAATTTTAAAAATCATCCTCTTTAATCTCATCAAACTTATATTCAAAGCTATTTTTTAGGAAGAGTTTAAACTCTTCTGGAGTATAAATTGGTTTTTTGTATAGGATATAATCATCTAACACGATTCTTGGGCATGCGACTATTATATAGCAATCAACATCATAGAATAAAATTTCTGGAGAGAGATTATCAACAACTATTGGGATATAGTTGATATTATTTTCTTCCAATAATTTTATAATTTCATCAAAGACATTTTTCCTACACTGTCCTTTTTTTGTTGATAAAACAACTCCAACCTTTTTTGGTTTATTTAGCATTAATTTGGACACTGCCAAAATTCTCTTTTTTATAAATTTATTAATCTCTTCTTCAGATATCTTATCAAAACACTTGGAAACAGGGTTATATATGAAAACCTCTCTTTGATACTTGTAAGCAATCATTAAAGGATGAAATCTTCCAGTTCCAACAAATAATATAACATCCCCTTCTTTAACTTCCCCTCTACAACCTAAAATTATACTTGGATTGAAATCCTTTAAAAGTTTTTTATATTGGATGGTTGTTGCTATAGCAACTTTTTTTCCTTCATTTTCATGTTTTTCTATAAAGTTTTTTATGTCATTTAGAATTTTTTCTTCTTCATCTTTATCAAATACGTGATATGCAGGAATAAAGAGAGTTTTAATCTCTGGCTCTGCGTAGCTTAGTTTTTCATGCCCGTAATGGACAATTAAATCAACATTTAAGTTTTTAATATAGTTGTCTATTAAATCACAGGCACCAAAGCAACTACCGCCCCATAGATATATTTCAACATTTTTTCCTTTCTCTTTAAAATATTTTTTAATTTTTTCAATTTCTTTTTCAATAGGTAGTTTTAAACCTTCTGGAGCTTGAAAAACCACTTTTGGATTCTTTTTATTTAAATTTTCGATTTCTTTTATAACTCTTTCTGTTTCTAAATCAAACATGACTATCACGCAAAAGATATTTAACAAGATACTTAGAGAGTTATAATTCAATGTCAAAATGTCAATTTAATAAATATTAAACTTTTGGTGACACAATGGCAGAGTTTATAATGGTTGTTGGAACATCATCAAATAGTGGAAAAACAACAATAACTGCAGGATTATGTAGAATTCTATCAAATAAGGGCTATAAAGTAGCCCCATTCAAATCTCAAAATATGAGTTTGAATTCAAGAGTTGCAAAGGAAGATGGAGAGATTGCGATAGCTCAATACACTCAAAGTTTAGCATGTAGGGTAGAGCCGTCAGTCCATTTTAATCCAATATTATTAAAACCAAAAGGTAATTTCATTTCTCAGGTTATAGTTCATGGAAAGCCATACAAGGATATGAACTACAATGGATATAGAAAGAATAAAGATTTCTTTTTACAAAAAATTAAAGAAAGTTTGGAAATTTTAGATAAAGAGTATGATTATGTTGTTATGGAAGGTGCTGGAAGTTGCTGTGAAATAAATTTGTTGAAGGATGATATAGCAAACTTAAGGATAGCTGAGCTTGTAAATGCTAAGGCAATTTTAGTTGCAGATATTGATAGAGGAGGAGTTTTTGCTTCAATATATGGAACTATAAAACTTCTTCCAGAAAATTGGAGAAAGCTTATTAAAGGGATTGTGATAAATAAATTTAGAGGAAATGCAGAGGTTTTAAAAGAAGGAATTGAAAAAATTGAAGAGTTAACTGGAATTCCTGTTTTAGGTATAGTGCCTTATGATGAAAATCTCGTCTTGCCAGAGGAAGATAGTCAAGTTTTGCAGAGTATGAGAAGTTTTGGAAATGTGAAAAGTGGAGTAGAGATTAATGTTGTTAGATTTTCAAAGATATCAAATTTCACTGACTTAGACCCATTAAGATACGATGCATTTATAAAGTTTATTGATTTTGATGATGATATTACTGGAGATATTTTAATCCTTCCGGGAACAAGAAGTTCAACAAAAGAAGCGTATCTTATGAAAGAACATAACTTTGATGAAAAAGTTTTAGAATTTTTGAAGGATGGAGGGATTGTTATCGGAATATGTGGAGGTTATCAAGTCATGGGAAAAGAGCTTATTGATAAACAAAAAAAAGAATCAGATGTTGGAGATATTGATGGTTTGAAAATTTTTGATGCAAAAACATATTTTGGAAATGATAAAGTAGTTAAAAACTCTTATGGTTATTTAAATATGGACAATAAAACATTTAGAGTTAAGGGTTATGAGATACATGAAGGGATAACGTATTCAAATGAAAAACCACTTATAAAGGTTGAAAGAGGCTTTGGAAACTGTGGAAATGGTTTTGATGGCTCTATTAAGAAATTTGGTGATGGATTGGCTATAGGAACATACTTTCATGGAATATTTGAAAATTATGAGTTTAGAAATTATATTATTAATTTAATTAGAAGAAGGAAAGGTTTGGATGAGATTGATGGAGATTCTTATAAAGATAGCATAGAAAAAAGTTTAAATTACTTTGCTGAAGTTGTAGAGAGAAATGTTAATTTAGAGCCATTGGGTATTTAAATAGAATAAAACTATTTAAAATAAAAAAATAAACTGGGATACAAATGGCAGAGATTAACTTAAGAGAGTTAAAGAAATATGCAAATCCATTCTTTTTAACTATAAGGAAGGACAAAATTTTAGTTAATAACAAGAGAATGGCAAGGTTATCAAGAACAAAGATGGATAAAATTGAAGAAGAGTTTGGGGTTCCAGTAGTGTATTCAAAAACTTATGAATATGTATCAACAAAGGTTGGGAGATTTATTAATAAGCATAAAATCATAGCTCCAAGGGATGTTGTTATAGTTGGGTTGAGTGGAGGAAAGGATAGTTTATTGTTGTTGCATTTATTGGAGGTTTATAGAAGGAAATATGGAATAAAATTGATGGCTGTCACTGTAGATGTGAATATTGGAGGGATTAGGCCTTGGAGTGAGGATAAAGAGGGAGTTAAGTTAATAAAGCATCACTGTGAAATGTTGGATGTCCCTCACTTAATATTAAAAAATGATTTGGATGTTGTTGAATTATCTGAAATATTAACAAAAAATTCCAAAGGAATGGAGTTTTCTCCTTGCTTCTCATGCTCTGTAATTAAAAGGCGTTTGTTGGGAAAATTGGCTAAAGAAATTGCTGAAAAGGAAAACATCCCTCATGAAAAAGTTAAGTTAGCTTATGGACATAATTTAGATGACAATTCAGATACAATTTTAGCTAATATTTTTAAAGGAGAGAGATTAAAGTTTATGAGGCCATTAACGAGGTTTAAATACAACGAGGTTGATTATCAGAGCTTTAAAATTCCGTTGGAGGAGTGCATAATCATTAGACCTATGCTTCCTGTGTTGGAGAGAGATATAATAAAAGCTCTCGAAGAGTGTGGAATAGAGTATTACAAAGATAAGGATATGTGTCCATATAGTAGAGATAGAGGAGATAGTGTAAGAAGGAGATGCCACGAAATTTTGGAGAAGTTGGAGGATGAAATACCAAACATTAGGGAGATGGTAGTTAGCTCTGCTTTAAAAACAGTTGAATATTATAGCAAAAATCCTTATGATGAGGGTAGTATTTAATTTAACTTATTTGGAGGATTTTTAATTTAATTTCTAAGGAGTTGTATATTTGGAATTGTTTTTAGATTTTTTATAAATTAGCCAAATAAAATTTCCCCAACTAATAAATCAAATCTTTATATTAGAAAGATAAAGAAATTTTTAAATATAAGTAGGTTTATATTGTGGGATGGTTATTCATCCTTAGAAAAATAAGGCATAGAAAAGCTTAAATATAGGAAGAGTTTAAAACTATTGTAGTGGATATTGCCCCTATTAAAATCAGACCTCTTGGAGGATGGAAATACTATCACTTTTACGTGCTGTGTATCTTCTATCTAAATATCTATTAAAATCAGACCTCTTAGAGGCTGAAGACAATCTTAAATCTTTAAATTTGTTTGCTATTATCAAAAAAAGCTTAATTAAAAAAATTATTTAAAAAAATCTTGCTCCCTGCTTAGTTCCTCTTTTTTTCAATATTTCACTTACTTTGTTCATAATCTTCAATCTGCCGAGATACCATTCTGGAGATACCTTAATGTTTTCTGGAACTCTGTCCTTAGATAATCTTTGAATTAGCACATAAGGAGACAAATGCTCTAAAAAATCACAAACTAAATTTATATATTGCTTTTCATCTAAAGTTTTGTATTCTCCTTTCCAATACAACTCTTCCAATTTTGTGCCTTTAATGACAACTAATGGATAAATTTTAACTGCTTCAATTTCTAATAAAGATAAGATTTTTGCAGTTTCCATCATCTCTATCCAAGTTTCCCCAGGTAGAGCTAAAATTACATGACCACAAACTTTTATTCCCCTTTTGTGACATTCTTTTATTGCTTTTATTATATCAGATACATTATGCCCTCTATTTAAAATATCAAGTGTTTTTTGATGCATACTTTGAATTCCTAAATCTATCCAAATGTCATAGCCATTTTCAACATACTCAGCCAATATATCAAGTTTTTCTTTTTCTAAGCAATCTGGTCGAGTTCCTATTGATAATCCAATAACATCTTCATAAGATAGGCAAAAATCCCAAATTTCTTTTAGTTTTTCTACTGGTGCATAGGTATTAGTTCCGGGATAAAAATAGATGCAGAATTTTTTAAATCCCTTCTTTCTTTGATTTTCCATTTGTTTTTCAATTTGCTCTTTTAATGGGATTTTTGCATTGCAGTATTTAACAGATATCGGCCTTCCCATTTTTGGACAATATATGCATCCATTATTTTTTTTGTGGGGGCAGGAAAGACCAATATCAACAGGAATTTTGAAAATTTTCTGTTTGAATTTTTTCTTTATGTAGATTCCATATTGTGCAAATAGGTGGCCTTCATTATAAATTTCATCAATTATCTTAATATCTTCATCATTAAACATAATAACCCCCAAATTAAATGACTAATAAAATAACTATACTAATAATATGGTTCATTACATTAATATAAGTTAATCTCAAATATTAGCATAAAAGGTTGATTGATTATTTAGATTTGACTATTTAATAATTATTTAATTAATTATTTAGTTCAATAGATGAAAATAAGAATGTTAATGAATAAAAGTCATGAAAAAAATAAAAAGTCATGAATTTAAATCAAAAAATTCTATAAGTAGAAAAAAATAAACAAGAAAATGCTTAAAAAATAAATATATGAAATATAGTTTTTTGTAAATTGAAAATTAAACTTAAAAAGGCATATTTGAAGCCCAATAAGGCTTCACATCTTCCTTATTCATTCTAAGATATTTTGCAAAAAACTATAAATGAACCTATTAAAAAACTTTTGGAAATCTAAAACATAGTTAATAAACATAGTTATCTATTTATTAAGGAAATGGCATTATACAAACATAATAATTTAAGGGATATGCGGTGATGATTATGGAACTTCACATAGACGAGAAAAGGTTGTTAAAGATTTTTCAAGATAATAATAGAGAGGAGTTTGATTTAAATGAGTTAGAAAAGTTTATGCCTAAAGAAAAGATTTTAAGAGTGGCTTTATGGTTATCTGGTAAAGGTTTAGTAGAAACAGAGGAGAAAGTAAAAAAAGTAATAAAACTCATTAATGAAGATGAGTTTCCAGAGAGAAAGATAGCTAAATATTTAAAGCAACAAAACACAAATGAGATTGAAATTAAGAATTTAAAAGATATTTTACCAAAAGAAGAAATTAATGCCGCTTTAGGAGCTATAAAAAGAAAAGGAATAGCAAAGATTGAAAAAGGAAAAATTATTTTTGAAAATTTGGATTATAAAGATGTTGAAGAAGAGATGTTACAAAAAATTAAAGAAAATAAATATCTTGACGACTTTAATGAAGAAGAAAAAAAGATTATTGAGATTTTAAAAAAGAGAGGATATGTAGATTTTAATGAAGAGAAAGAAATAAAGATAAAATTAACTGAAAAAGGAAAAGAGTTTATAAAAAATCCAATTGAGATTGAGGAAGAAATAACTCAATTAACAAGAGATGTTATAATAAGCGGAAGATGGAAAAAGGCATATATAAGACCTTATGATGTAAAAGTTCCTACAAAGCCAGTATATCCAGCTAAAGTTCATCCATTAACAAGAATTATTAGAGAAGTTAAAGAAATTTTATTGGCTATGGGGTTTAAAGAAGTGAAAAGTCCAATTGTAGAAACAGAGTTTTGGAACTTTGATATGTTGTTTGAGCCGCAAGACCATCCTGCAAGAGAAATGCAAGACACTTTCTTCTTAAAATATCCAAAAGTTGGGAACATCCCAGAAGATTTATTGGAAAAAGTTAAAGAAGTGCATGAGAGGTGCTGGAAATATAAATTTGATGAAAATGTTTCAAGAAGATTGATTTTAAGAACTCACACAACTGCATCATCAATAAGATATTTAGCTTCATTATCAGAAGAAGAAAAAGAAAAACCACACAAAGTATTTTGTATAGATAGAGTATTTAGAAATGAAGCAATTGATTATAAACATTTGCCAGAGTTTTATCAGTGTGAAGGAATTATAATGGATGATAATGTTAATTTCAACAACTTAATTGGAGTTTTAAAAGAATTTTTAAATAGATTGGGCTTTGAAAAGGTTAGATTTAGACCTGCATACTTCCCATTCACTGAACCATCTTTAGAAGCTGAAGTTTACTTAGAAGGCAAAGGATGGTTAGAAATCTTAGGGGCAGGAATATTTAGACCAGAAGTTTTAGAACCAATAGGTATTAAAAAACCTGTCTTAGCTTGGGGTATCGGGTTTAGTAGATTGGCTATGCTTAGATTTGGATTAACAGACATTAGAGATTTGCATAAGAATGATTTAGATTGGTTAAAGAGAGTATAATTAAAGATGTGATTGTAATGGAAGAAACTATTAAAAAAGCTTTTATTGAATCAATCAACAACGTTAGAAGAGGGGATAAAGAGGAAGAGCTAAAAAAAATTCAGGAAAAAATAATTAATGCCAAAAAAATTGTTGCTGCTACAAACAATCAAAAGAAATTTAAAGTAATAAGAGATATTATGTTAAGAGTTTGTAATGCAGAGATAAAGATGCTTGACATAGATACAAGATTTGCTGATTTAACGCGAATGCCAGCCATAACTAAGGGTTTGATAGCTGTTGATACTGAAAGAGCTGATTTATACATTGCGAGAGGAAGATTGGGAGTTCCAGGCTCTGGTTCTATGCTTATAATATTGGATGAGAAAGGAAGAATTTTGACGGCTTCTCTATCACCTTCATCAGTTATTCATAAAGAGGATATAGGGGAGAGAATAAAGAGAGAGTTAATTGAAGCGTTGAGTAGGATTGGAATTTCTATTTAATTTAATATTTTTTCATTTTGTGGAGGTGTAGGGTTATGAAGTATGGGATAACTGAGACAGTAAAAACAATTGATACAAAAACAAAGGTTATCGATGTAATAAATGAAATAGCTAAGAAAAAATACCATGCAATTAGGAATTTCTTAGAGGGAGAGGAATTTAAGGAGGTTGTAATATTTGGGGTTTATTTGTGGGGGAATTATGTAGCTAAAAATCTCTCAAAATATGCTGATAGAGTTTATTTAGTTGATATACACGAATTTATGAAAGGATTTGTTCCAAACAACAACAGCATAAAATTCTTAAATTTAAATGAATTTAAATTAAAGCTTATGAAAAATGAGGTAAATCCTGATTTAATTGTTGATTTGACAGGATTGGGAGGAGTTGAACCAGAATTTTTGGCTAAATTTAATCCAAAGGTTCTTATTGTTGAAGACCCTAAGGGGGTTTTTGATGTTGATATTTATGATGCAGATAACACTTACAAAAGAACAGCCCCATTCATTGAAAAGGCAAAAGTAGGGGTTTTAAAGACCTATAGAAAGGCGAGAGTTTCAAAAACATCTGGGACTATGACTTTAACAATTGATACAATAGTTGATGCTTCAAGAGAAATAACATCATTAGACGGGGTTTTATATGCTATCCCAAATCTAAGGTATTATGAAGGAATTTTATTCCACGAAAATGATATTCACAAATTTTTATCAGAGATTTCACAGCCAGCAATTACTATAAGCACATTAAATGATGTATTAGATGAAGCTGAAGAGATACTTTCAAATAATATTAATTTAATCTACTCTTTTGTTGAAGAGCTTTAATTTCTATTTTAATTTTGATTATTAAAAACTTTTTTGAGGGATACTATGAAAGTTACAATTATAGGAGCTTCTGGTAGAGTAGGTTCTGCAACAGCTTTATTATTGGCTAAAGAACCTTTTATGAAAGATTTGGTTTTGATAGGGAGAGAACATTCAATAAATAAATTAGAAGGGTTGAGGAGAGATATTTATGACGCCTTAGCAGGAACAAGAAGTGATGCAAACATATATGTTGAGAGCGATGAAAACTTAAAGATTATTGATGAGAGTGATATTGTTATAATAACAAGTGGGGTCCCAAGAAAAGAAGGAATGAGTAGAATGGATTTAGCAAAAATAAATGCAAAAATTGTTGGCAAGTATGCTAAAAAAATAGCTGAAATATGTGATACAAAGATATTTGTTATAACAAACCCTGTGGATGTAATGACATATAAAGCTTTGGTGGATTCAAAATTTGAAAGAAATCAGGTTTTTGGTTTGGGAACTCACTTAGATTCTTTAAGATTTAAGGTAGCTATTGCTAAGTTCTTTGGAGTTCATATTGATGAGGTTAGGACAAGAATTATTGGAGAACATGGAGACAGTATGGTGCCATTATTGAGTGCTACTTCAATAGGAGGTATTCCAATTGATAAGTTTGAAGAATTTAAGGATTTGCCAATAGATGAAATTATAGAGGATGTTAAAACAAAGGGGGAACAGATTATTAAATTAAAAGGTGGCTCTGAATTCGGCCCAGCGGCAGCTATTTTAAATGTAGTTAGATGTATTGTAAATAATGAGAAGAGATTATTAACATTATCTGCCTATGTAGATGGGGAGTTTGATGGAATTAGGGATTTATGCATTGGAGTTCCAGTAAAGATTGGGAGAGATGGAATAGAAGAGATTGTATCAATTGAGTTAGATAAGGATGAGTTAATTGCATTTAGAAAATCAGCTGAAATTATTAAGAGATACTGTGAAGAAGTTAAAAATTTATAAATTGGTGTTAGTATGTGGAAGGCTAATATAGGCAGATTAATGCATGCTTTAAATGCTTTTAAGGGTTCTAAGCCATTGTTTGAAACTGATGAGATGTTGATGGTTAAAGGAGTTTGTAGAGATGATGAATTTGAAAAATATGAAGACATTAAAAATTATTTAACTGAAAAATTGAAAAAAGAAGGTTTTGAGATAATAGAGGACGTTGATGAGATAGATAAGTTTGTTAGTAGAATAAATGAGATTTTAAATGAAAATCCTCTCTACCCTGACACTTTTGGTTTTGAAAGAATGAAAGAGAGTTTTGAAATGATTGGATGTGAGTGTGATTACGTTATAGCCAAAAAAAGAAATATAATGGTTGGAGTTTGTATGTATTTTGATAAAAAATTAAAAAATCCAAAATTTATTGAGGTTGTTGGTGTTTTATTTACTAATCTTTCCTAATTTTGCTGTAAATATCTACTTCCATAAAGTCATCTTTAAGGGCGTTTTCTAAAAGTGTGTTTCTGCTATTCATTATATTTTTAATAATGTCATCAGATGCTTTTGAGGATATATTACCTTTTAAGCTTTTTAGCATTTTAATTTCATTATCTATTTTTTCCTCTTGAAGTTTTTTGTATGTCTTTATTGCCTGAGTTTTATCTTTGTTTAATATGCAATATATCCCAATTAATCCAGCAGATGTCAATAACAGCATGATAATAATAATTTCGCCCATAATATGACCCGAATTTATGTTATTTAATTGTTTACAATTTTAAGTAATAATACCCAATTATTTTACTGATAATATTAGATTATTTAGTTATCATTCTTTTTATTTTTTATTATTTTTATCTACTTAGTCGAAAATGTTAAATCTAAACTCATATCAACACTTTTTACTGAATGTGTTAAAGCACCCATTGATATGACATCAACGTTGTATTTTGCATATTCTAAAATATTATCTTCTTTAATTCCGCCACTAACTTCAATTATTGGTCTAAAACCAGTATTTTTTTCAAAATCATCAATTATCTTTAAAGCTTTTTCAACATCTTTTAGCTTAAAGTTGTCAAGCATTATTATATCAGCCCTCTCTCCTAATGCTTCTTTTAACTCCTCTAAGTTGCTAACTTCAACTTCAATCTTTTTTGTAAAGCTAACATTATTCTTAGCTCTTTTTATAGCTTCTTTTATTCCAACTATTGCTATATGATTGTCTTTAATCAAAACACAGTCATCTAACCTAAATCTATGTGTATCTCCTCCACCGACATATATGGCATATTTTTGTAAAGGAGATAATAGAGGAAGAGTTTTTCTTGTGCAGGCAATCCTAACTTTTTTATTCACTTTTCTAACTTTTTTAACTACTCTATTTGTCATTGTGGCTATTCCAGATAGATACATTAGTAAATTTAAAGCGGTTCTTTCAAGCATTAATATTGTTCTCGCATCTCCTTCAAGCTCTAATATGTTTCCATAAGCTTCTTCCCCATCATTAAATAATTTCTTGCATTTTATACCATATTCTTCAAAAAATGCAACAATAAAATCAATACCACAAACAATACATGGTTCTTTAGCTTTAATTACACCTTTAGCTTTTATATCTTCCGGAATTATAGAATTTGTTGTGATATCTCCAAATCCAACATCATATTCCAAAGATTTTTTTAGTATTTTGAGAGCGTAATCTTTGAGCATAAATATCCCTCGGTTAAAATTTTTTTGGTTATTTTAATTTAATAAACCTTAAATAATAAAAACTTTTGTTAAAAAATATGTGTAATATAAAATTTTAAAAATTTCTAAATGCAATTGCTATTTGACTGAGTGATAGAATGCTCAAAACACTACCTCCAACTTTAAGAGAGAAAAAGAGATATATTGCCTTTAAAATATTATATGATGAAGAGTTAAAAGAGGGAGAGGTCGTTAATTTAATTAGAAAAGCTGTTTTAGAATATTACGGCTCTTGGGGAACATCCAAGGCAAATCCATGGCTTGTTTATTATAATTTCCCCTATGGAATTTTGAGATGCCAGAGGGAGAATGTTGATTATGTAAAAAGCTCTTTAATTTTGGTTAGAGAATTTAAAGAGAAGCCAATAAATATTATCTGCTTAGGAGTTTCTGGAACAATAAGAAAGGCAAAAATCAAATTTTTAGGAATAAAGAAACCAAAAAGATGGTATATAATTAGAAGAGAAAGGTTAAGAGCTAAAAAACAAAAATAAATAATTTTAGTCATACGATTCAAAGTCTTTAACGTATATTATTATAAAATGGTTGGACATTAATTGCCTCTGAAAGAGGCAACTTAATGGACGTCGGGTATACCAATAGGGCGGAGCCCTATGGAGGTGGAGTTTTATGGAAATGAAAAATGTAAATGTTGGATTGTTTGGGCATATTGACCATGGAAAAACACAATTAGCAAAACAGCTAACAGAGATTGTCTCAACATCTGCATTAGATAAACCAAAAGAATCTCAAAAAAGAGGAATAACTATTGATTTAGGATTCTCTTCTTTCACATTAGATAGATATAGAATTACCTTAGTTGATGCCCCAGGACATTCTGAGTTGATAAGAACAGCTATCGGAGCAGGAAATATTATAGATGCTGCTTTATTGGTTGTAGATGCTAAAGAAGGGCCAAAAACACAAACAGGAGAACATCTATTAGTTTTAGATTTATTAAACATCCCTACGATTGTTGTTATAAATAAGATAGATATTGCAAATGATGAAGAGATTAAAAGAACTGAAACATTTATGAAGCAAATATTGAACTCAACAATGAATTTAAAGAACTCTAAGATTATTAAAATCTCAGCAAAAACTGGAGAGGGAATAGAGGAATTAAAGAAAGAGCTTAAAAATTTATTGGACAGCTTAAATATTGAGAGAGAGATAAACAGCTATTTAAAAATGCCTATTGACCATGCATTTAAAATAAAAGGAGTTGGAACTGTTATAACAGGAACAATTCATAAAGGGAAGGTAGAGGTTGGAGATACTTTAAGGATTCTACCTATAAACCATGAGGTTAAGGTTAAAAGCATACAGTGCTTTAAACAGGATGTTGAGAAAGCTTATGCTGGAGATAGAGTAGGGATATCTTTAATTGGAGTAGAGCCAGATAGTTTGTTTAGAGGATGTATATTAACTTCAGAAGATACAAAATTAAAGGTTGTAGATAAGTTTATAGCAAAGATAAAGATTCTTGAATTGTTCAAATATAACTTAGCCCCAAAAATGAAGGTTCATATAAATATAGGGCTTTTAACAGTTCCAGCTACGATAATTCCATATAAAATAGAGAAGGTTAATGATAAAGAAGAACCAATAGTATTAGAAGAAATTAAAGGTGGGGATTCTTGCTACTGTATCTTTAAATTAGAGGAAAAAGTTGTTGTTGATGAAGGAGATAAAGTTTTGATAATGAGATTAGACCTACCACCAACAACATTAAGAATTTGTGGTTTTGGGGAAGTTATTGGCTTTGAAGATGTGGAAGTTAAAAAGATAGTTGTAAAAGAAGGAAAAGTGGTTAAGAAAAAAGATAAAATTTATATTGAAGGATTAGCTTCTTCTAAATCATCTGGAGAAAAACTTATTGGAGAAAAAGTTTATGTTCCAGATAAAAATGTGTGGGGAATTATAAGAAAGACGTTTGGGACTAAAGGCTTTTTGATTGTTGAATTTAACGGAGAGGTTAGTGGGGGAGAAAGAGCTATATTAAAAAGAGTTAGAAAATGGGGATAACAAACCGTATCTTTTATATACTCAAGACAACAAAATAGATTTTACCGTTAAATTTATCTTAACTTCCAAATGTCCTGGTGAGAACTGTGTATGTAGTTGATTTGCCATACAAAAAATTAGGTGTAGAGTGTGATGGAAAAACAGTGATTTTTAAAATGAAATCTAAGGATGTTGAGGAAAGTATAAAAATGAATTTTGAATCAGCCGCTTTATTAAAAATTTTAATGGAACAGAGTGCATTAGTGGCAGAGAAAATAAACAAGGACTTTAAAAAAGATAACATTAAAGTTTATCACATTCATGATATTGGAACAGTTTTTGGTATTGATGGGAGAGTTTCAATTGGTGTTTTACCGGCTGATGAAAATAGGGTAGCTTCAATTCTCGTTGGATTTCATAAAGATGATAAACATATATCAGTTGTAGTAAAACCAAAAAAAATTGCATTGTTGAGCATTATTATAACAAAAATTATAAGTGAAAACTTAAAATTGGATTAAATTATAATTGTCTATTTTTAATTGTTTTCCTCTACCAACAACTTCATAAAAATCAACGGCAATAATTTTTATTTTCTCATCAATCACATAGTTTTTTCCATTAGTTGATAAAAGATAAGGATTTATAAATAACATCTCTCCGTTAAACTTTACCGCCAAATAAGGCTTTCCTCCAAATGTTTTAGAGAAGTTGATGAGTTTTTCTACATCTTCTCTGTTTATATAAAATTTGCTTTTTGAAGATGATTTACACTCAAATATTAAAATCTCTCCATTTCTTCCAGCTATTAAATCAACCCCTTTACTACCTGCACTTCTAATTACCGCAAATCCTTCCTTTTCTAAAAGTTTTTTTAATTCTCTCTCAAAAGTGCTTCCTTTCCTATATTTATGTCTCATTTTTGCTCCCTAATACTTTTTCAATGATATTTTTAAACTCTTCTACCGATATTTTTTTCTCTTTTTCTATCAATTCATTTTCTTTAGCTAAAACTTCTTCCATTGGCTTTAACCCTTCTTTTTCAAGTTTATCTAATGCTAAACCAATTTTATCTAAAACCGCTTGCTCAGCCTCTAATTGATGGAAACCCTCTCTTGGCCCCCCTCCTCTAAATGCTCTACATCTTCTTTTATCCCAAATAGGGTAGCCCCTATCTTTACAAAATATTCTATTCTTTTCATAATTTCTAATTTCTTGAGCTAATTTATCTACCAACTCTTCTTCTCCTTCAATATATGCCCCAAAACATGTCTCTTTTACAATAATTGGTAGATTTAATGAGTTTAAATACCTCACTAATTTACCTGGGGTTGTTAAGGCATTTTCAGCTAAGACTATGACTTTTGTTTTTTTCATTATTTCACCATATTTTAATATTAATTTAAAATTTTCTTTTTATATTTTATAAATGTTGTCATTCAATTAAACACCAACCAAAGCTCTAAAAAAGAAAAAATTGGGTTAAATTATTTTTGATATAAAAATAGCAAAAAAGAATAAATAAAATTTAGCTTAGAATTATAAATCTCTTGGGTCTACAAGTTCTCCTTTAACAGCACATGCAGCAGCTGTTATTGGTGATGCTAAGTAAATCTCTGCTTCCAATGAACCTTGTCTACCTCTAAAGTTTCTGTTTGATGTTGAAACACAAACTTCTCCAGGACCTAAAACTCCATATAATGAACCCATACATGCAGAGCATGAAGGATTAGTGACAACACATCCATACTTTAAGAATTTCTCAATTATTCCTTCTTTTAATGCCTTTAAATATTCTTCTCTTGAAGCTGGGGTAACTACAACTCTAACTCCTTTAGCAATTCCTCCATGCTTTTCAATGATTTCAATAGCCATTCTTAAATCTTCTAATCTTCCGTTTGTACAGCTTCCTATGAATACTTGGTCTATTGGTTTTCCTGCAACTTCTCTTGCCTGCTTAACATTATCTACGTTGTGTGGGCATGCAAAGACTGGCTCTATCTTATCTGCTTCAATCTCATAAACCTCTGCAAATTCTGCATCTTCATCTCCTTTTATTACTTCAAATGGTCTTTCAGTTCCATGCTTCTTCATAGCTTCTTTTACATACTGTATTGTTTTTTCATCTGGCTCTATAATTCCTGTCTTTCCACCCATCTCTATAGCCATGTTTGTCATGGTCATTCTTGAGGCAATACTCATTTTTTTAACTGTTTCTCCTCCAAACTGACATGCTTTGTAAGTGGCTCCATCAACACCAACTTCTCCTATAATACTTAAAATTACATCCTTTGAAGTAACGTAAGGTTTTAATTCACCAGTAATGTTGAAGTATATTGTTTCAGGAACTTTAAACCATAATTTGCCTGTTGCAAATACGTGAGCCATGTCTGTTGAACCAATTCCTGTAGCAAATGCTCCTAAAGCTCCGTGTGTGCATGTATGGCTGTCAGCACCAACAACAACTTCTCCAGGAGCTATATGTCCTTTCTCAGGCAATACTTGATGACAAACTCCTTCTCTAATATCGTAGAAGTATTTAATGCCCTGTTCTTTAACAAATTTTCTCATTAATATATGGTTTTCAGCTGCTTTTATGCTATCAGCAGGAACTTGGTGGTCAAATAAGATAACAATTTTCTCTGGGTCCCAAACTTTCTCAATTCCATATTCTTTTAATGTATTAACTGTTAAAGGCCCTGTAATGTCATGAACCATTGCTACATCTATATTTGCCATTACAATATCTCCTGGGCTAACCTCTTTCTTTCCAGAAGCTTTTGCCAATATCTTTTCAACAATTGTCATTCCCATACTTTCACCTTATCAATTAATTGATAAATGTTTAAGAATGATGGTGCAATTATATTTATAATAGTCATATAAAAAACTTAATAGGACTTTCGCACTTTATATATTAACTTTGGAACTTGGATGCTAAAGGTATCATTAACAGGTTGAATGCACTTCAAATATTTATTAAGGCAATTTTGAAGCCATCGGCTTCAATTAACCTGTTAATTTTCCTTATAAATATTTATTCCTGCGAAAGTCCTATTAATCAAAATAGTCCTCGATGATGAGTAGCAAAAACTGAAAATGTGATGAGCCCTTTGGGGTATCTGAGAGGAACTATTTTTTATAAAATAGGTTTATAATTGTTTTATATCAATATTTTAATCAAGCATCCAAATATCTATGATATCTCCTTCGTTCTTTTCTAATTCATTTTCTTTTATTATAGCTAATCCATCAGCATCCAATATTGAAGTTAATATATTGGAGCCTTTAAATGTTGGATAAGCAATTCCATTTTTTAATTTCACAGGCCTTAAATATAAAAAATCTGGCTCTGAAATTATTTTTTCAGATAATTTTGCTTTAATAATCTTTCTTCTATATGGTTTATGTGTCATTTTCATTAAAAAAGGAAGTAAAAATACATAGCTACAAACTAAACATGAAACTACATTCCCAGGCATACAGAAAATTGGCTTTTTGTCTATTTTTCCAAATAGCATAGGCATTCCTGGTCTCATTTTAACTTTATGGAATAAAATTTCTCCTAAATCTTTTACAACCTTTGGAAGAAAATCTTTCTCTCCAACAGAAACTCCACCAGAAGTTACAACAACATCACATTTTTCTGACGCTTCAATTATTTTCTCTTTTATTTCATTAAAGTCATCCTTCACAATCCCTAAAAATATTGGCTTACAACCTGCTTTTTTTACAATGGACGAGATTGTTTTTGAATTTATATCTTTAGTCATCTTAAATAATTCATTACCAGTTGATATAATCCCAATTTTTGGAATTTTATAAACTTTCACTTCTTCAATTCCTAAGCCAGCTAAAACACCAATATTTCTCTCATTTATTAAAGTTCCCTTTTTTAAAATTCTCTCTCCTTTCTTTATATCACAACCTTTTCTTGAAATCTCTTCAATTCTATCAAAGCTTATAACAACCGCTTTATTTCCAACTCTTACTGTGTTTTCAATGGGAATAACATACTTTGTATTTTTTGGAACTTTTCCACC
Organism: Methanocaldococcus bathoardescens; assembly: GCF_000739065.1. Taxonomy (GTDB): domain Archaea; phylum AGJL01; class Methanococci; order Methanococcales; family Methanocaldococcaceae; genus Methanocaldococcus; species Methanocaldococcus bathoardescens. Next base: position 1,374,491 of record NZ_CP009149.1, read on the forward strand.
AGTAGCAACTAAAACACACTCATTTCCATTTATCTCTAAATCCTTATCATCTCCAGCAAAGACCTGTTCAATTAAAACATACTCATCTAAAATCTCTGCAACTGCATAACCATCAATATCGCTTCTATCAAATCTTGGAATATCTATATCACTTACTATATCTTCCGCCAAAACTCTTCCATAGGCATCTTCTATTTTAACATATTCAGTTTTGTTAAAATGAAATTTGCTTAAAATTTTCTCGGCTTCTTTAACTGAAATCATAACATCACCGTAATTATATTAGGTTAATTTTTGTCTAATAAATTAATTAAAATTAGTTACTAAATATTGTAAAAAAAATAAATAATAAAAGCTATGATACGCCTCCCTTAACGGGTTCGGCGTATCATCCTAAACGTTTAGCTGGCTGGACTTCCTGGCTTAATTTTTTAGTTTTTCTTTCCTTCTTTAATTTCCTTAACCTTTACAAATATCTGTCTTAAAGTGTCTTCATTACTCTTTGTGAATGGGAATGGTGAGGTTGTGAATGGTTTTGCATACAAAGTTAAGCCGTCAAATCTATAGAACGTTGCTCCACATTCCATTCCATCAATAACTCCTGGCAATACTACATCTGAAGCGTAAGGTGTAGGGCCGGGAGCTATATCTATACAAACCATCGGAATTTCATTTAAATATTTTGCACAGTCTTTTGGTGTATGTGCTACAATATCAGCGGCAACAACTAACACAGCGTCAATTTCTCTTTCTCTCAAAAGGTCAGCAAATGTGAACTCTCCTGGATTGTATCTTGGATAACCTCTTGCGAAATCTAAACCGTAAGGGTAGCCATACATGTATGAAGCAACTTGGTTGAATCCATTAACGTTACAGTGCCCTCTTAAAGCTCCAATAGCACATTTTGTATATTTGTTTAATTCCCTAACTAAAGTTAAGACACATTCAATATTTCTATGCCCACCTCTTGATGCTGGCAACCCTAAACCACCATAAATCTTTACAAATTTAGCGTTTTTCATCCACTCAACCATTTCTTCCATAACCTCAATTGGAACGCCAGTGATTTTCTCAACACTATGGTGAGGTTTTTTACCCCTCAATATTGTTAATAAGGCAGAGAACATCTCATAGTCAGTGTTTGGCTTTAACTGAACATGTAAATCTGCTAACTTTGCAGTATCTGTTTTTCTTGGGTCAACAACAACTATCTTTCTATCCTTTCTACCTCTCTCAGTCCAATAACCTCTTGCAAAGACTGAATATCTACTCATATGTCTTGGGTGTGAGTGCATCGGATTACAGCCCCAGAATATTATTAAATCAGCTCTATTTTTTACCTCACCGGCAGTACAGCCAGGAAGTCCAGCCTCTTGAACCCCCATTAAAGTAGGCCCGTGTCATATTGTTGAGTTTGAATCAACAACTCCCCCTAAGTATTCAGCCATGTGCAATCCAACAATATGGGCTTCAGCAGATGTCTCAGCTCCCATAAATAATAAAGGTCTTTTAGCATTTGCTAAAATTTCTGCTGCTTTTTCTATAGCTTCTTCCCAGCTAACTTTAACAAACTTTCCATTTTTCTTTATCATTGGTTCTCTTATTCTATGTGGGCTAACAAGCTCTTTAAACTTTGGTGCTCCTTCTCTACAAACATTTTTTACAATTATCTCCTGCTTTTCTTCATCATACCAAACCTCTATATCATCACACGCCATCCCACAGACGGGACAAGTTATGCCCCTAAAAACCTTCATAGTCATAAATCTCACCCATATATCTTTTTCATAATCTCTTCAGCAGTTAATATCTCAGCTTTTCCTTTAACTGGTTCAACATAGACATAACACCCCTTATAGAGTGGAGAACCCATGGATTCAGTGTATGAGCCAATAACAACATTAGCCCAAATAGACCTTGGAATAAATACAGTTCCCTCTTGGAGAGAATCATCAGGAATTGCTCTTAGAGTTATACTTGCTTTCTTATCCTCACTGATTACATTCACGTACTTTGGCTTTCCAAGATAGGCATAGTCATTTGGATGAATATAGCAGACTGCACACTCTTTAACGTATTTTTCAGTGAATTTCTTTCCTCCTTTGATGATTTCTCCCTGAACAACAGTACTTCCAGTGTTTAGAAGAGCTTTAATTCCTCCATCATATCTGTAATCTTCATAGCATTCATACAACTCTGGCTCTATAAGTCCAAGGTTTTTCTCTTTTAAAGCATACAAAACTCCTTTTGGTTTTCTACTTATCGCATAATCTCCAATAAATTTGAGATATTCTCCATAAATTGTCATATCATTTATGTTTAAATCCTTCTCTTCCCCAATAAATTCAAATCCTGGGGCAAAAAATCTTATTCTTCCACAAACAACTATTGTTCCTTTTGTCATCTCTACTCCAACAGCCCTCTCAGCATTTCCTCCGATATAGATAAATCCTCCATTCTGCCTAATCCCACAAAACTGCCTAACATTTCCTTTTATAATAATCTCTCCGCCTGTTATTGCAGCCCCAACGTTGTTTCCAGCATCTCCTTCAACAATAATCTTTCCTCCCTTCATTCCATGCCAACTCCCCCTATAAGCAGAACCAACATAATCTCCAGCGTTTCCGTTGATTTTTATTAACCCTCCTTCCATCTCCCTACCAACCCAGTGTTTTGCATTTCCATTAACAATAATCTCTCCGCCTTTCATTTCAGAACCAAGCTGGATTCCAACATTTCCATTTATTATAATTTTACCAGAGCTCATTTGATAGCCAATATACTTTACCCTCTCAACATCTCCTTCAATTATTATTGTTACATCTTTTTCGCCATTTGAGCTTATATCAACATCAAAGAACTCTGAAATTGGGTATCTATTAGGCCCCTGCCAAACTAATAGAGATTCAATTTCCTCTTTACTCTTATTTGCAAATATATCTGGATTTATAACTTCTGCCTCTATTGGAATGTCTGGCTCTCCTTTTGGTATCAAGATGATTTCCATAGCTATTCACCCACATTTATTGGCGTTGCTTTTGTTAAATAATGCTCTGTTGTTGGATAATTGGTGAAATCAAATGTATAATACTTAAACCACTCTCTAACATCCTTAATCATTTCATTATAGATTTCTTCATCTGGGAATTTGGCATTGCAGTAATATGTTTTCCCATCAGGTGTTGAAACAATCTTTCCATTGTGAGCAACAATTACTCCACCGTTTATGGTGTATTCTGTACAAGAAAACTTCTTTTCTATGGTTTTGTAGTCATTTGGATTCAATGTATCTGGATTTATATCATAGATAGCTATGTCAGCATCAGCTCCAACACCCAAATGCCCCTTAATTGGTGCTAATCCAACAGCTTTTGCTGGTGTAGCCCTTGTAATTGTTGCTATTTCAAATAAACTCATTTCTCTATCAATGTTTGGAAGGTCTGTTCTCTCAGAAGCCCATTTGTGGCATTCTTTTAGCATATCTTCTCTTGCTTTTTTAGACATTAGCCATGAGATAACTTTTGGATAGTTTGTAAATGAGCCACCATTTGGACTGTCTGTTGTCATAACAACCTTCCATGGGTCTTCAACTCCTAACAACAACTCTAAACCCATTGCCCACTGAACGCTATGCACACCATTTTTCTTTTTGTAGGTGAAAGGAACAATACCAGAACCGCACTCTAATTCAACATCATCATTAGACCATTTTCCTCCAGTTAAAACAGCTAAATCGTATAAATTAGGTCCATCCCCAGTCATACAAATTGCTGGACCAAAAACAACACAACCACTGTCAATAACAACGTGTTTTGATTTATTTACATAGTCAATAATCCCTTTTGTTCCTGATTCAAAATCCTTCCATGAAGTCCCACCAAACGCGTTAAACTGCACATGAGTTAAATAAATGCTCTGCTCTCTCTCATAAGGAACTTTTGTCTTTATTTCTTCCTCAATCTCAACTTTTGGATTTGCCTTTACATCCTTTGGAACTGCTAATGTCTCTCTTGCTATCTCCCAATTTCCTGGATGTCCTAAACCATTGGCATGAACGTGTATTGACATTGGATAACCTAGCATTTCATTTACTTCTGCTAACCCTCTAATAATTTCTCTTGGTGTAACTTCAAAATGCAAATTTGGCTCATCTAAGGAATAGATGTTTAAACCCCAACCCCAATTTTCTACACCAGCAGGATTTACACACTTAATTCCAAAAGTTTTATGAGTTTTAATCATCCATGCAACATAGGCAGCGGTTTTTTCAATATCTCCTTCTTTTAAATACCTCATAATAAACCAATTGTTTCCAAGCATTAAGTATGCACATTTATTTAAAATAGGGACGTGCTTTAGCTCTTCATGAGTGTGTTTTGCAAGCATTGGTGGTGTTGCAGCTTCGCAAACGGTTGTATAACCCATTAGAGTATATTTATAACCCATAGCATAGCTTGAAGGCACGACATTTCCAGTTCCGCTGTGGGTTATATCAGTTTTTTCCATGCTGTGTTTGTGTTGGTACTCTGGACACATTAATCTACCAACTGTAACTTTAGGCCCAGCAACGTGAGTGTGGGAATCAACCCCTCCTGGCATTACTGTTTTGTTTGTAGCATCAATAACCTTTGCTTCTTTTAGGTCATTTGGCGATAGCTCTTCAACAATCTTTCCATCTTTAACAAAGATATCCATTTTTTCTCCATCAATTCCATTCAGTGGGTCAAACACGTATCCATTTTTTATTACAAGATTCATAATATCACCAAAAATCTAATTTTGGCAGGATGGACAGATGGTTTCATTTTCTTTTTGTATAAACGGCTCGTTGCAGATTTCACACAGCTTTATAGATTTTTTTGATTTGCTTGGAACAAGAATATCAACAAACTCGTAAGAGTAGATATCTTCACCAGCATTGACAATGTCTAAAATAACATCATCATGGGGAACTTTTTCAATGTTTAGATACCAAGCATGAAGCTTTGGATATTTGGCAGTTTTTTTAGGGTCAAGAATTATTCTAACCCCTTTCACAACTTCCCCCTCTCTACCCCATTTATTTACAGTAACTGCCATCTTTCCAGTGTCACTGATTTTTAATCTCTTATTTCCAGTTGTGCATTTTCCGAGAATTTGGAATGCATCAGGAATGCAGTTGTAGGTTTCGCAGGTAACATAAACTCTGTCTTTTTCATCAATATTGAGAATTTTCTTAGCTAAATTAAACATAAAAATCCCAATTAAAACTCCTGGACTCAAACAACCATGAAAATCAATGACTTTTTCAATGTCTTCCTTTTTAATGCCGCTGAGTTTGTTAGCTATGGAATTTAGAACATCCATACGGGTATCACCGAGTTAATTAAAATTGATTACTTAACTGTATGTGATTACGTAGTTTACATATGTTAGTAACGTCTACAAATTATGTAGTCAGACATTTTATATATATAAGTTACGACTTATGATTAAGACAAAAAATATTTATTTGTGATAATTTTTATAATTCACATATTTAGTAACTAAAACCAAAAACATATAAAGATATAAATATTTTAATTCTTAGTGTTCCTTTGAGAGGTGGTATATTGCAACAGATAAAAGAGGTTTATAATGGCATTATAACAATATCGAGAAATGGTATTGAAAAAAGGGAGTTAATGTGGAATGATTACCTATGTGTTGGTTGCGGTATCTGTAGAGTTGTTTATTGGGAGAAATTAGATTTATTATTATGAAATTATTAAAAGCAAAGGTTTATATTATGTCTATTTTTAAAATTTTTAATACTTCTTTGAGTTGGTGATATTATGATTATTGATGGTATTGTTGAGAGAGTTAATGATTTTATAAGTGCTAATAAATTTGAATTTAAAATTGTTGATTTCTCTTTTGCTCTGCCATATAGCTATGTATTAATTGAAAAAGATGGTAGAAAATCTCTTGGGGTAGCGATGACTTTGTTAGAGGAATATAAGGGGCATAGTGAAAAGAGAAAAGTTGATTCTGAAGTAAAAACCATCAATGATTTTGTAAATATGGCTAATGACTTAGATATTATTAATAGAACTCTTGGATTAGCGACAATAAATGCCATTTCTCAATATTTTATTAAATTAACTGAAGATGATTACAGTAGGGATATAGTAGATTTAATTTTAAAGCATAAGGGGATTAAAAAAATTGCTTTTATTGGAAATATGATGCCATTGGTTAAAACTTTAAAAGAAAATGGTGATTTTGAGTTCTATATATTTGAGAGAAATCCAAAACATACAACAAGTGAAACAATAAGTGATGCTTTTGAATATGCATTATTGCCAAAGATGGATGCTGTTTTAATTAGCGGGACATCTTTATTAAATAATAGCTTAGATATGATTTTAGATAGAGCTAAAAATGCTAAATTAAAAATTTTGATAGGGCCGAGTGCTCAAATTCTACCAGAATTTGTTAAAGATTATGGAATTGACTATATTGCTTCAGTTCATACAATAGATGTTGATAAAGCTCTGTATAATTTAAAACTTGGCTCTTCTTTTGGATTGTTTAAAAAATATTCTAAGAAATATGTTGTTAAGGTGTAGAATTTAAAATCATTGGAGGTATTATTTTTTAAATTTTAAGAGTAAGAGTTATAAAATAAAATCACAAACTTTAAAGTAGATTTTCTAATTTTTTAATGTTAATAATATTGATGGTGATAGTTTGTTAATTGTGAAAAAAACTAATAGATTGGAGGGAACAGTTAAAGCCCCACCTTCAAAATCCTACACACATAGGGCGGTTATAGGAGCATCTTTAGCTGATGGAGAAAGCAGAATAATAAATCCCCTCTGGGGGGCTGATTGCTTATCATCAGTTCATGGATGTAGAATGTTAGGGGCTGAGATAACTTTAGATAAAGAAAAAGATGAATGGGTTGTTAAAGGTGGAAAGCTGAAGACACCAGATAATATTATAGATATTGGAAATAGTGGAACAACTTTGAGAATCTTAACTTCTATAGCTTCACAAATTCCAAAGGGATATGCAATTTTAACAGGGGATGATTCAATAAGAAGGAGACCAATGCAACCTTTATTGGATGCCTTAAAACAGCTAAATATAGAGGCATTTTCATCAAAGTTAGATGGAACTGCACCAATAATAGTAAAAAGTGGAAAAATTGATGGAAATGTTGTAAAAATTAGAGGAGATATTAGCTCCCAATTTATAACATCGTTGATGATGCTTCTTCCTTTTAATAGGGAAGATACTGAAATAATCTTAACTTCCCCACTAAAATCAAAGCCATATATAGATGTAACATTAGATATACTAAATAAATTTGATATAAAAATTGATAAAACAGAAAATGGATTTTTAGTTTATGGAAATCAAAAGTATAAGCCAATAAATTATATTGTTGAAGGAGATTACTCATCAGCTTCATATTTAGTGGCAGCAGGAGTTTTAATAAATTCAAACATAACAATTGAGAACCTATTTGCTAATTCAAAGCAAGGAGATAGAGCTATAATTGATATTGTTAAAGAGATGGGGGCAGATATTAAAGTTAAAAAAGATAAAGTTGTTATTGATGGAGAGTATAGCTTGGAAGGAATAGATGTAGATGTCAAAGATATCCCTGATTTGGTTCCAACCATTGCAGTTCTTGGATGCTTTGCAGAAGGAAAGACAGAAATCTACAACGGAGAGCACGTTAGATTGAAAGAATGTGATAGGCTAAGAGCATGTGCTGTTGAATTAAAAAAGATGGGGGCTGATATTAAAGAGAAACCAGATGGTTTGATTATAAGAGGAGTTAAAAAGTTAAAAGGGGCTAAGTTAAATACATATCACGACCATAGGTTAGTTATGGCATTTACAGTAGCAGGTTTAAAGGCAGAAGGGGAGACAATTATTGAGGGTGAAGATGCTGTTAATATATCATTCCCAAATTTTGTTGATGTTATGAAAAGTATAGGTGCTAATATAGAGATAAAGAGATAAAATAATTAAAATAATTAAACAATTTTATATATTTTATTTTTATAAGAGCATCTTTAATGTAAGTATTGGTTATAAAAAAATAATAAAAAAATTTATACAAGTAATAATAACTCTATGACAAAAATGTTGGTGATATTTTATGGATTTCTTATTTGAAAATAGCTGGAAGGCAGCTTGTCCTTATAATCCAAAATTGGATTTAAAAGATATCTATATATATGACACAACTTTGAGGGATGGAGAACAAACTCCTGGAGTTTGCTTTACAAAAGAGCAAAAATTGGAGATAGCGAGAAAATTGGATGAGCTTGGATTAAAGCAAATTGAAGCTGGCTTTCCAATCGTCTCTGATAGAGAGGCGGATATAGTTAAAACAATAGCAAATGAAGGGCTGAATGCTGATATCTTAGCTTTATGTAGGGCATTGAAAAAAGATATTGATAAGGCAATTGAATGTGATGTAGATGGAATAATTACATTTATAGCAACATCCCCACTACACTTGAAATATAAATTTAACAATAAAAGTTTAGATGACATCTTAGAGATGGGAGTTGAAGCAGTTGAATATGCAAAAGAGCATGGCTTATTTGTTGCTTTCTCTGCTGAAGATGCAACAAGAACACCAATAGAAGATTTAATTAAAGTGCATAGAGCAGCTGAAGAAGCAGGAGCCGATAGAGTTCATATTGCAGACACTACTGGATGTGCTACACCACAAAGTATGGAATTTATCTGCAGAACATTAAAAGAAAACTTAAAAAAAGCTCATATAGGAGTTCACTGCCACAACGACTTCGGATTTGCGGTTATAAATTCAATATATGGTTTAATTGGAGGAGCTAAGGCAGTTTCAACAACTGTTAATGGTATTGGAGAAAGAGCTGGAAATGCAGCTTTAGAAGAGTTAATTATGGCTTTAACTGTTTTATATGATGTTGATTTGGGCTTAAATTTGGAAGTTCTGCCAGAATTATGTAAGATGGTTGAAGAATATTCAGGAATAAAACTTCCAAAGAACAAACCAATAGTTGGAGAGTTAGTTTTTGCTCATGAAAGTGGAATACACGTAGATGCAGTTATTGAAAATCCATTAACCTATGAGCCATTCCTTCCAGAGAAAATAGGACTTAAGAGAAATATATTGTTAGGGAAACATTCTGGATGCAGGGCTGTTGCTTATAAGTTAAAGCTTATGGGCATTGATTATGATAAAGAGATGTTATGTGAGATAGTTAAAAAAGTTAAAGAGATTAGAGAGGAAGGTAGATTTATAACTGATGAGGTCTTTAAAGAGATTGTAGATGAAGTTTTAAGAAAGAGAAATAAAAATTAAGTATAGTTAGTATATTTACTAATGAAAAAGGTGATTGGAATGAAATTATTTGAATATCCAGGAGCTCAAAATACTGACGAAACATTAAAAATAGCTGTAGAGAGAGCTAAGAAGGGAGATATAAAAAGTATTGTTGTAGCTTCATCCACAGGAGAGACAGCTAAAAAATTACTTGATTTGTTAGAAAAAGAAAAATTAGATTTAAATGTTGTTGTTGTCACCTATCATCAGGGATTCTATGGGGAGGATATAATTTCGATGGATAAAGAGGTTGAGGAAGAATTAAAGAGAAGAGGAGCTAAAGTATTTAGAGGAAGCCATGCTTTAAGTGGAGTTGAAAGAGGGATATCAAATAAATTGGGTGGATATGGACCTGTCCAAGTTATTGCTGAGACATTAAGAACTTTTGGGCAGGGAGTTAAGGTTTGCTATGAAATCACTATTATGGCATGTGATGCAGGCTTAATAAAAGCAAAAGAGGAAGTTATAGCTATTGGAGGAACAGGTAAAGGAGCTGATACAGCAATGGTCATAAAACCAGCAAATATGAACACTTTCTTCAACATAGAGGCAAGAGAAATTTTATGCATGCCAAGAATTAAAAAGAAGAGAGGATAAATAATAAATTAAGTGGAATTTATGAATAAAACTTTACTTTTCTTATTTTCCGTATTTGCCATTTTGCTTATTGTTTTATTCTCTTTTATTTTTAGTGACAATGACCAAAATAAGCAAAATAAACCTATAATATTAATTCATGATGTCTCTCCAGTATATTTTGATGAATTAAAAGAGATTGAAAAAATTATAGATAAATACCACTACCAAAATAGAACATATCTTTTTTTAATTGTTAATCATGCAAATAGATATAATTTGAAAGATTATCCAGAGTTTGTAAATTATCTCCATAAATTGGAGAAAGAAGGATATAACATAGAGTTTCATGCATACAACCATATAGGAAATGAGTTCAACTGTAATAAAAGTGTTGCAGAGGAAAAACTAAATAAATCATTTAAAATTTTGGAGCAATGTGGATTTAATTCCAAAGAAATTAAGTATTTTATCCCACCAAGATATAAACTATCAAAAGATGCTGAAAAATTGTTCTTAGAGAAAAATATGACAATAATCCTTGGAAACAAAATGATAATAAACAAAAATGGAAAAATATCTGAAATTGGGATTACAAATAGAGAATATACGTGGTATCTTCCAGAATCATCATTAAAAGTGGTTGAAGATATTGCTTTAATTGATTACAAATTAAGCATAAAAGAGAATAAGCAGTTTTTTCTCTCAATTCATCCAAAGGCAGTAAATTATGGTGGGGGTTTAGAGTTTTTAGACTGGTTTTTGAATGAAACATCAAAAAATTAAATTAATTATAATAACTCAACAAAGTTTTCTATAATCTTTAATCCAATTTTTCCACTTTTTTCTGGGTGGAATTGAGTGGCATAGACGTTATCTTTATTTATAACGCTTGGGAATTCCCTACCATATTCAGTTTTTCCAACTATACAATCTTCAGCTGGATTTACATGATATGAATGAACAAAGTAAAAGTAACTATTATCTTTTATTCCTTCAAACAATGGGCAGTTTTTTTCAATCTTCACATTATTCCAGCCCATGTGTGGAAGTTTCTCAACATCCTTAAATTTAATTACATTGCCTTTTATAATCCCTAATCCTTTAATTCCCTTTTTTTCTTCACTTTCTTCAAATAAAACTTGCATTCCTAAACATATCCCTAAAAATGGAACTTTATCCTCAATAATTTTGTATATTGTCTCTTTTAATTTTGATAGATTTTCCATTGCACTACCAAAATTCCCTACACCTGGCAAAATTACTTTATCACATGCTAATAGCTCTTCACTGCTGTTTGTTATTATTGCTTTATCATAAAGTTCAACTGCCTTCTGAATACTTCTCAAATTTCCTGCATTGTAATCAATTATTCCAATCATTTTCATCCCTAAAATTTAGAGTTCTTGGACTTCTTTTATAGTGTCTAAAATCTTTTTTAAAGCTCTTTTTGCGTCTTCTTCACTTTTTAATCCTGTGATAACAACTTTACCACTACCAAAGATTAAAACAACAACTTTTGGGTCATCTAACCTATAAACAAGACCAGGAAATTGTTCTGGTTCATATTCAGTTCCTTCAACCATTAATGCAATGTCATCTAAGTTTGGTTCAATTCCTAAATCAGCTGTTGCAACCATATTTTGGATTTTAATTTCAGGGTTTTCAATAACATCAATTCCAGCATCTTTCAACTCTTTTATAATTTTTTTAATGGCTATTTCAGCCTCTTCTTTACTTTTAGCTCCAGTACAATTTACCTTTCCACTTCTAAATATTAATAAAGCTACTTTTGGTACTGATAATCTACAAACCAATCCTGGGAACTGTTCAGGTTCATATTCAGCATTTTCTAAAATCATAGCAACCTCTTCTAAATCAATATTGTCTCCAATCTTAGTTGAGACAACAACATTGACAATCTTAATCTCTGGTTCCATGATTTTCACCACATCTTAGTAGATAACTTAAATATTATATAAAAACCTCAATATAAATACTTTATATATAAATACCTTTAAACACTCTATAGGATTTATATATTCAACTTAATGAATATAATGTCTAAAAATAAAAAAAAAGAAAGTAGAGGATTTATCCGAATAAAGCTGCCAATCCTGCAACAGCAGCTGTATCTTCTTCTTTCTTCTCTTCTTTTTTCTCTTCTTCTTTCTTCTCTTCAGCAGCTGCTGCTGGAGCTGCTGCAGCTGGAGCAGCAGCTACAGGCATTGCAGCGTTTGCGATAGCTTCTTCGATGTTTACTCCTTCTAATCCAGCAACTAATGCTTTAACTCTTGCTTCATCGACTTCTACACCTGCTGCTGATAAAACTGCTTTAACAGCATCTTCTGTAATTTCTTTTCCTGCACTGTGCAATAATAAAGCTGCGTATATGTATTCCATAATCTACACCTCCAACTTTCTATTAATTGTTATATTGATTGTGTTTATTTATTTAATGTTGGTTTTATTTATTTTTGATTGTTTAATAATTGCCAATATCCAAACAACAACAATTGAAATAGATTTGCAATTCACTATTTATAATTAGTTATTTATATTTTTCGGTTAGAACAATAGGGCTAACCCAGCTGCTCCTGTGTCATCTTCTTTCTTCTCTTCCTCTTTTTTCTCTTCTTCTTTCTTCTCCTCTACTGCTGGAGCAGCTGAAACTTCTACTGAGGATAACTTAGCTTTAACATCCTCATCTAATGCCTCATCAGGCAATTTTGATGCAATAGCTAATGCCTGAGCTTGAGCTTTTGCTAATATATCTCCAGCAGTTTCTTTTGTTATAAATGCTGTCTCTACTGATAAAGCTCTTGCTTCTACGAATGCCTTCTGTATTAAGAATGGCAATACTTCCTTTGCTGGGTATGCTGTGTTGAATGCCAAGTTAAATGCGTTTTGGTAAGCAGCTTGTATGTCAGCTAATAATTTCTCTTCATCAACTTTTAAGACATCTGGTGTATAGATGATTCCATCTTCATAAACTGCCAAAATGTTTAAACCAACTTTTATTGGTTTAATTCCTAATCTATCTAAAACAGCTGCCAATTTTGGTGAAACAACTTCTCCTTTTTTGACAACAACTTTATCTTCTTTAATTGCAATTTTACCTTTTTCTATTGCAGCTGGGATACCAACACTTTTGAGTTCTCCTAAGAAAGGTCCTGGAGGCATTCCAGTTGAACCTTTCTCAACTTTAATGTCACAAGGAGCTATTTGTCCTCCTCTTACAGGAGCAGGACTTTTGTTCTCTTCTAATAATTTGTATAACTTGAATGGGTTCATGTCTGTAACTAATATCGCTGCCCCTCTCTCAACGTAGTTTGCTAATTCAGCTAATTTTGGGTCGTTTAATTCTTCAGCAGCTTCTTTTAAAGCCCTTATGATTAAAGTGTTTCTTGACATTCTTAATTTAACTTTATCTCTAATTTTGTCTCTAATTTCTTGCAATTGAGGGGCAGGAACGTCCATCATATCTACAATAGCTACTACAGGCTTACTTTTAATAAGCCCCTTTAGTGTTTTAACTTCTTCAATCTTCCATGGGGCTACGTGAGCTTTCACTTTTGTTTCCATTTCTATCCCCTTCACTTTTATTATTAATTTAAGATTTTATCTTTTCTTAGCCTTCTCTTTTTTAACTTTTACAGCTGGACCCATGGTTAATTTAACATAAGCATCTTTTAAGTGGTAGAGACCTTTTTCATACTTCTTAGCTACAACGTTTAAAACTGCCTCTATGTTATCAACTATCTGCTCATCTGTCATTTTTTCGTTTCCAACTAATACTTGGAAGTATGGTTTATCTCTTGTGTTTATAACAACTGTTTTCTTTAATCTTTCAACTAATGGAGCTATGTTTGCGTTAGCTGGAACTGGTTTTGGCATCTTTCCTCTTGGACCTAATATAACCCCCATGTATCTACCAATCAATGGCATTAAATCAGCCTGAGCTATAAAGAAGTCGTGAGCATTAGCTATTTTTCTTAATTTTCTTTTGTTTTTACCTAATTCTTCAATTTCTTCTTTTCTAATAACAGTTAATCCCATTTCTTCTGCCTGTTTAGCTAAGTCACCAGTTCCAATAACAGCTACTTTAGCTTCTTTCCCTCTTCCATGAGGAAGCACTACTTCTTCTTTAATTCTGTTCTCTGGCTTCCTCATGTCAATCTCTTTGAGGGTTGCTATGAATTCAAATGACTGTGTGAAGTTTCTCGGCTTCGCGAGTTCGCGAGCCTCCTTCACCGCTTGCAACAGTGCTTCTCTGTCCATACTCATCCTCCTTTCTTTTTTATATTTGACAAAAAGCATCCATATTATATGGCATCTGATATAAATATTTTACACTTAAATTGAAAAGAGTAGGTATTCTGTTTTCTCAATAGTTAGGTAAAATTTTCAACACTAATTGAAAATTTTTATATTGCTAAGATATCCAACACCCTATATAAAATTTTCGGTTATTAATGAGAAGAGGTTAAAATTTGAAAGCTTTATTTAATTTTATTTGTTTTTCTTTAATTCGTCTAATAAAGTATCGCACATTTCAATAATATCTTTCAACCCTTCTTTTAAAACATCTATAGGGTCTGTTCCTTCTTCGGTAATTATTGTTATTTTCGGATTTGATATGTATCTTCCAGTTTCTGGATGTAATAAAGGATGGTCTATAGAGTAAGAAGCCATCTTTACTCCTTCTTTTGTTAATAAGATATCTTTCAATAAATTTGGTAGTGAATGGTCTTCGTTAATTAACTCAATTTCTACCAAATTATCCTTCCTCTCCAATATCTTTATCTCCATCATCTCCCTCCAATAAAACTTTTTTAGCTAAGTTTATATCTTTGTTTAATACAATTCTTCCTTCCTCTTCTCTAAAGAATTCTTTTTCTAAAGCCTCTTCAATAATATCATCAATTGGCTTTTTGGTAATGTATGAAACCAATACTACCAAATTTTTGAGAGGTTTTGAACCAAGATTTGAAAACTTTAGCTCTTGATATAGCTCATGAAGGTCTTTTAGAATTTCATTAAATTTATTAATGTCTATATCTGTTTTTATAGCATTTTCATCTTCTAAGTATATAACTCTATATCCCAAAGTTTTTAACGCATCTATAACCAAGTTTTTATTAACTGGATATTTAAGCTCAGAAAGGTGATATTCATATAAACCTTCTTTATCTTTTCTATACTTTTTCCTAACTTTATCCATTAAGTTCATCACAGCTCTATAGTTTTCATTTAGAGAATCCTTATCATATCCAAATACATATATTTTTACATGATTTCCTTTTGATTCTATTGTGCAGTCAATATTTAACCTTGATAATCTCTCGCAAAGCTCTAAAAGCTCTTCATCACAACTAACCTTTGATGAAATAATCTTCCTCATGATATCACCGTAAATTTATAAATTATCCCTGCATATATAATAAACTTTTGCATGAACAAAAATGTTGTGGTGATACCTAATGAATGAATTTGAGATTATAAAGAGAAACACATCTGAAATAGTTAGTGAGGAAGAATTAAAAGAGGTTTTAAAGAAAGATGAAAAATCTGCTTACATAGGTTTTGAACCAAGTGGTAAAATCCATTTAGGACATTATTTACAAATTAAAAAGATGATTGATTTGCAAAATGCAGGATTTGATATTATCATATTGTTAGCTGATTTACATGCATATTTAAACCAGAAAGGAGAGTTGGATGAGATTAGAGAGATTGGTGAATACAATAAAAGAGTTTTTGAAGCGATGGGATTAAAGGCAAAATATGTTTATGGTAGTGAGTTTCAGCTTGATAAGGATTATACTTTAAACGTCTATAAATTAGCTTTAAAAACTACCTTAAAGAGAGCAAGAAGGAGTATGGAACTTATAGCAAGGGAGGATGAAAATCCAAAGGTTGCTGAAGTTATATATCCAATAATGCAGGTTAATGATATTTATTACTTAGATGTTGATGTTGCAGTTGGGGGGATGGAGCAAAGAAAAATACACATGTTAGCAAGAGAACTTTTACCAAAAAAAGTTGTTTGCATTCACAACCCAGTATTAACTGGTTTAGATGGAGAAGGAAAGATGAGTTCTTCAAAAGGAAACTTTATAGCTGTTGATGACTCTCCAGAAGAGATTAGAGCTAAGATAAAGAAAGCTTACTGCCCTGCTGGAGTTATTGAAGGAAATCCAATAATGGAAATAGCCAAATATTTCCTTGAATATCCTTTAACTATAAACAGACCAGAAAAATTTGGTGGAGATTTAACCGTCAATAATTATGAAGAGTTAGAGACTTTATTTAAAAATAAAGAACTTCACCCAATGGATTTAAAAAATGCTGTAGCTGAAGAGCTTATAAAGATTTTAGAACCAATTAGGAAGAAATTATAATTAGACAATTATTATATTACTTAATTTTCTCTTTTTCTCTTCTTTTTTAAGCTCTTCTAATGAAATGGGTTTAGAATCAGCTACAATAATATCATTATTTTTTCTATCATTAGTTTTTTTAGTAATTTTATTAAAGTTAGAGCTTAAATTTTTATAATCTTGTTTTTTAACCTCTTTTTTATCTTTATTTTTGTGATTTGGTAAAGTTTTATATCTAATTTTAACAACAATTTCTCCCTCTCCTTCATCTTTGTCAAATGGTAGATTTATTTTAGCAGTATCTTTAGATAAAACTTCCAATGAAACATTTTTATCCCCTAAATAAATATCAACATAAGAAATTAAAACACTTTCTGGATTTTGAATTGAGAGAATTATTTTCTCTTCCATGTTTATCTACCTAACAGCTTTTATTATGGTTATTGGATTCTTTGCCAAAAACATGTGTCCAGAAGAGATTTTTTTGCTATAAGAAATAAAAACATTAACCGCTTCAACATTATAGCCCTTATTTTCCAATTCGTTTATTATTTTAACAGCATTCTCTAAAACAATTGTATTGGCAACAATATGGTTTATTTTCTTTTTATCCAAAATTTCAATTATCTTTTCAATATTTTTTGTCCCACCTATAAAAGCTTTATTAAACTCTAATTCATCTAAAATATCTTCTGCTTTTCCTTTTATGACTTGACAGTTTTTAATATTAAATTTGGCTAAATTTTGTTTAGTTAGCTCAATAGCATCATCTAAGTAATCTATAGCATATACAAACTTGCATCTCTTGGCTATCTCAACTGTCATTCCTCCACTTCCACAACCAATATCAACAACAACATCATTCTTATCTAAATTTAATTTCCCAATGCTTACAGCTCTAATTTCTTCTTTTGTTATTGGGATGCTTTCTTTCCTTATAAATTCTTCATCTGGAATCATAGATTTTCACCGAATAATATAGTGTCTTTCAAAATTGATAAAATTTATTAAGGAAGATTTGAACGCCTTTCTTTGGAAAGGCGTTTATAAATACCTTATTTATTCCAATGAGTTTTGAAAGACACTATAAATATGCTATGAAATAGTAATATATAGTAATAGGAATTAAAAATGTAATTAAAATAAAAATAGGGGGAGGGGTATGAATTACTCAATAAGATTATTCAAAATTATGGGAATTCCAATAGAGTTGCATATAACTTTTATTTTATTTTTAGTGGTTATAATTGGGCTGTCTATTATTAATAACAGCATATTTTGGGCAGTTCTCTTTATTTTATTATTTGTATCTGTTGTTTTACATGAGCTTGGGCATAGTTACGTTGCTAAGAAATATGGAGTAAAGATAGAGAAAATTTTGCTATTGCCAATTGGTGGAGTAGCAATGATGGACAAAATTCCAAAAGAGGGAGAGTTAAAGATAGGTATAGCTGGACCTTTAGTTAGCTTTATAATTGGGATAACTTTATTGGTTACATCTCAATTTTTTGATATAGATATAAATGGATATCCTTTACTATACACTTTAAGCTTACTAAACTTAATGCTTGGGAGCTTTAACTTAATTCCTGCCTTTCCTATGGATGGAGGAAGGATATTAAGAGCTGTTTTATCAAAAAAGTATGGCTATTTAAAATCAACGAAGATAGCGGCAAATATTGGGAAGAGCTTAGCTTTAATCATGCTAATATTTGGTCTCTTATCAATGAATATTATATTAATTTTAGTGAGTTTATTCGTCTACTTTGGGGCTGAACAAGAAAGTAAAATAGTAGAAATTGAAACAATATTTAAGAATATTAAGGCAAAGGACATTATGACATTAAATCCCGTATATGTAACTCCAGATATGAGTGTTGAGGAGTTTTTAGACTTCATGCTTAAACATAAATATTTCGGTTATCCAGTAGTTGAAAATGGAAAGTTGATTGGATGTATTGGAATAAATAACATACACAAAAAAGAAGGGACTGTTAGGGATTACATGCAAAAACCTGTTGTAGTTGATGAAGATACTGACATAAATGATATTCTAAGAAAAATGGCTTATACTGATAGAGTGTTTGTTGTAAAGGATGGAAAGTTAAAGGGAATAATATCAAAAACAGATATATTGAGGGCTATGAGTATATTGGAATTAAAAGAGGAATTAGAACGTTAAAAATTTATTCATTCTTTTGTGGTTGTTTCCATTCCATATAACCGCATCTTCCACATGCATACCTGTTTAAGTGCTCAGCCATGAAAACTCCAGGCCCACATCTTGGGCAAACCTTCTTCAATCTAACAACTTTATCTCCTTCAATTTTGTAGTATTTGTATTTTGCTGTTTTTTTACCTTTTGTCATTATTCTCCCTCCTCAGCAGCTGTTTCTTCTTCTATTTTATTTTTTCTTAAGATGTGTTCTCTTTCAATTAATTTCATCATTTCTTCGTTGTCATATAATTTAGCATAACCTCTTGCTCTCTGCATTCCAGCTTCTTCAACGATTTTTTCAACTATTAATAAATCCTTGTTTGCATTTAACATTGCTGCAAGCTTTAACTTAACATCTTTAAAGGTTGGTGTTGCTCCATCGTGGTCTACAATGAATCTGTATTCTTTTCTCTTCAATAATGGGTTGTATCTTTCTGATAATATTTTTATTTCCATCATTTATATCCCCTCTCATTTTTTTGATGATTTTTAACAATATAAGGTTTTTGAGTTATTCTATTTTTTTGAATTGTTTTAGAATTTCTTCAATTTCTTGTTTTAGTTTTTCATCTATTTTTAGTACAACGATTCCTTCATTTGGCTGACCGTATAGAACGTAAGTTCCAATGGGAAAGTATTTGATAACAATTAAAGTAAGGAGGTCTTCCTCACCATCAACCAGTAGAGCAATGTCTTTATCATTTATTGTAGATAGATATTTAATACTTTCTATTGCTTCATCAGATATGCATCCAGGAGGATTTTTTACCTTAATAATTTTTTTGAATGTATGGTTTATTTCAACGGGAATATCTCTTTGAGTTTTTAAATCAAAAATGGAAAGTTTTGGAATTATATTATTTTCTATGACAGTTTTTGTTACAATATCTCCAACAGTTACGATATCTCCATCTATATCTGGTAGTGTTTTATATACTTTTCCAAAGGGCTTTTTTAATTTTTCCCTCAACTTTTCTGTAAGCTTTAACATAGCCAATCTACTCCTTTACACTTAGTGCATACTTCCCTTTAATATCAATCCCTGCCTTTTTGGCTATCTCTGATTTTTCTGGATTTATAACTATTAAAAGCCCAATCCAATTTTCACTGGTTGGGGATTGACATATTGGACATGTTTCATCATCTGTTAGATATTTGCATTTTAAACAAGCCCTCATAAGCTCACCTTAATCTTGCTGTTCTTTTTTAGCTTTTTCTTCTTCAATCCACTCTAATTTCCCTAAATATGGCTGTCTCATGGTTAACGCTATCTTACTACCTCTCTTTCTCTCTGCTTTTAAACTAATAGCAACAATCCTTGCCCTAACATAATCTCCAATTTCCAAAACCTTTCCAGTTTCTTTTCCAATAATTGCTTCCCTCTTAGGGTCGTAAGATACATAGTCATCCATAATTTGTGAAACGTGGATTAATCCATCTAAAGGTCCTAATCTTACGAAGCTTCCAAATTCAACGACATCAACAACCTCTCCCTCAATAAGTTCATACATCTCTGGGATATAGACGAGGGTTTCAAATACAACTGGATGATAGGCAGAGCCATCACCATGCACTACCTTACCTTCTCCAACTTCTTTTACATCTACGATGGATAAAATAAATCCAACGTCTTTATCTAATCTTCCTTCATATTTTTCCATGAGAATTTTTTTTACAGTTTCTTTCAAATCTTTTCCAAATTCTTCTGGCGGAACTCTAACAACATCAGCAATCTCTAAAATTTTATACATAGGATATTCACCTCTCGGTTCAGTTAAATTTAATAAAAAAAGAGATATTGATGATATAAAATGTTTAATAAAAATTAACAAAATAATTCAAATTGTGAGTAATTAACTAATTTGTTACAAAGTTGTATTTATAATTAACCATCTAATTTAAGAATTTAAATAAATTATATCCCAATTTTATCTATGACAATTCCAATTATTCCACTTCCAACAATAACACTAAATAAATACCTTAGCGTTAATTTTATTCCATATATTCTTTTCATCCCCAACAATAAAGGCAATCCAATAGATTGTGAAGAAATTAAAAATGAAATAATTAACCCTTTTGGAATCCCTTCTATTGCAACCACTTTTATTAACGGAATCATCGCATGTGGGCAGAGAAAGATAAATATTCTTATTATTGAAACATAAAAATATGTGATTATATTGTTAGAAAGGATTAATAAAATTGTCTCCTTTGGAACATAAGTCATTACAAATCCAGAAATCAAAAATCCTAAAAATATTGAAGGAAACAGTTTTTTAAATTGCTCAATAAATACATCAAAAAAATTGTCATTAGATTTTTTATTCTCGAATGCGAAAAATATCGCCCTTTTATTATAAAAAACAAATCCCACAAATATGGACAAAATTAAAGATGCTAAAATTTGTATAACTGCTATTTTATAACCTAACAATGAGAGAGATAACAAAATTCCAATTGGATTTATTGCTGATGCGGATACAACAAACGCAAAGCTAATCCCTAAATTAACCCCTCTTGAATTCAACGCATTTGCTATTGGAATGCTACTTGCAGAACATAAAGGTAAGAAAGCCCCAATAATTGATGCTAAAATTATGGATTTTTTTGAATTATCCAATAAATGAACAAACTTTTTTCTTAAATCCCCTTTTAACTTTATTTTTAAATAAGTAGATAAAATAAATCCAAACATAAGGTATGGAAACGCTTTTAAAAAGAAGTTTAGAGAGCGTTCCAATGAAAGATAAATATCAGATATATTAATCATAACTTCCACACTTTGAACATTTTTCACATTTATGTTCATTTTTGTAAGTGTTTTTTATTTTTCTGAAAGCTTTTTTTATTAATTGGAATGTTGTCCCATAAGGACACAAAAACCTACACCAAAACCTTGGTATAGCAATACCTAAAATCAATCCAATTATGATTAATGCCAATCTTGCATAATATGCGTTTTCAGCAGTTAAAAAAGCCAATTTTATTGATGCTATTAAACTACTTGTGTGGATTGGGATGTAATATCTTGGGTTTCCATTCAGTAGTGCGATTATGGCAAAAACAAACACAACATACTTTAAAAAATTAAAAGTCAATTTTAGTTCTAATGGAATTTTTAATGTATTCTTTGAAAATTTTCTTCTTATTTTGTAAATAATGTCGTTTAAAGTTCCATAAGGACAAACCCAGGCACAAAAATCTTTCCTAAACAAAGCAATATACCCAAGGGCAAATATAACAAACTCTCTTCTATAATACTTGGAAGGACAATCAACAACAGGACACATATCACATGCTAAAAATGGAATAACATAGGGGCATCTTAAAATAACAATAATCAATGTTGGAATAGCAACGATAAAAACACCATATTTAACAATTAATGATAAAATTCTTTTAAATTTCTCAAAATTCATTATTATCACCCCAAAAATAGAATTAAAAAGCAAAGTAATTATTTAGGGGCAAGGTCTATATATTCTGGGTAATATTTATGTAATATTTCTTGACCTTTTTCAGATTTTACTGGAATAAATCCATGTTTTGCTAAAATGCTCTGTCCTTCATCTGATAAGACAAATTCCATGTATTTGTATGCTAAATCTTTGTTCTTTGAGTTTTTCAAAACACCAATTGTGAATAAGCCATCTGCTTTGTTTAAATATTCTCTTGGAATCTCAATAATTTCAACATTTCCTTTTACACCATCTAAATATGCACATCTTCTCTCAACAAGTGCAGCATCACATTCTCCATCAACTACTGCTTTTAACATCTTTCTGTAGCAATCAAAATCCTTTGCACTTTTCTCATAAATCTTCTCAATTATATCCTTTTTTGGTTTTAATGCTCTACTTTCTGGAATTGATGCTTTTGAGTTTGTATATACAACAACATCATCCCTTAATAAATCTTCCAATTTGGTAATGTTCTTTGGATTACCTTTTGGAGTTATTATTACCCACTCAGTAAATTGGTAAATTTTGAAATCTGGCTCAATTAAACCTTCATTTAATAATTTCTCTGCATGTTTAACCCCCCTTGGCATATATACATCACAGTATGCACCATTTTCTATTGCCTTTCTTAATGTTCCTGAACTTGCACCTGTAAATTCTACTTTACAGTTGTATTTTTTCTCAAAAACAGCATTTAATTCTTGAAGAGCTTCAGTTGGCCCTCCACAGCTATAAACTACTAAAGTTGGAATCTCTTTCTGAGCTTCAGTTGCTTGGTTAGAAGTGCATCCACTGAGAAGTAAAGTTGATACAACAATCCCCACAACTAAGGCAAAAAACTTCCTCATAGTTTCACCATATTAGATTTTCTAATAACTAAATTACGAAATTTTCAAAAGTAGTTTTGATTTTTCATATAAAAAATTTGTTATTTAGAATTTTTAATGACAATTTGGATATTAGAAACCAAAATATTAGGGGGCTATTTTTAAATTTCTCCTTTAATTAAAATTCGTTACAAACCATGAAACGAAAAGTATATATAGTAGAAAGTTCATTGTAGAAAGTGCTTGCAAACCAAAAAGGTTGAGTTGGAGAGGACCCGTAGCCTAGCCTGGATAGGGCACCGGCCTTCTAAGCCGGGGGTCGGGGGTTCAAATCCCCTCGGGTCCGCCAATTTTTCTATTTTTTATTGATTGCTCCGGTGGTGTAGTCCGGCCAATCATGCGGGCCTTTCGAGCCCGCGACCCGGGTTCAAATCCCGGCCGGAGCATCATTATCTTATAAAAGTTTATATTTATTAATTTGGATTAATTGATTATTTTGAGGGATTACATGCATCTATGTATTAAATGCAAAGGTAAAGGTTATTGCGGAAAGCAGACATGCCCTCTTTTACATAATATTTATAAATCCAAATTTAAAGAAATTTTAAAATATCTGCCAGAGATTAAAACTGAAGTATTTGGGAATTCTACATCTTTTTTAGTTGGGAGAGTTAATTATCCAAATGTATTTATATCTCCACTTATTGGTGGGTTTGAGGATGTTGAACATCTATATGGTCTTAAAAAAGAAGAAATATTAAAAATTAGGTTAAATCTATTTTCCCCAAGAATTAAAGTAAATGCATACAAAATCAATACACTAATTGAAAAATTACAGGAAATAGCTATGAGTATAAAGCCAGTAAATTCTGAAGTGGAATTTTATAATAAACCAAAAATAGTATTGCCATTTTTTAATGACATTCCACCTATTGGCCCAGTTGGTGAGCTAAAAAGATTAAATTATGACAATCCAAAAATTCCGCAAATTGTTGATAAGGTAATTGATGATTATTCAATTGAAGGAGTTTTAAAAATTTATAAAAAATTTGATGAAATTTATGCTTCAAGATTGTTTTCTTGTGGAATTTTGGGAAAAGAAAAAAAGCTGATTCCAACAAGATGGGCTATAACTGCAGTTGATGATATCATAGGAAAAGAATACATCAAAAAAATTAGGGATTATAAAGTTTTAGATGAACCATTGAAGTTTGAAAATTATTATTTGGGTAATAGGTTTGAGATTTATTTCTTACCAAAACCTTGGAGCTTTAAATTAATAGAAACTTATAAAGCAGGATGTATTTGGAATAAAAGCAATAGAGATATAACTATTTTTGATTCTGAAATTAAAGAGAGGAAGAGATATGCCAGTAATACAGGAGGAGCTTATTACGCGGCAAGATTGGCTGTTTTGGAAAAATTAAATAAAATGAAAAGGCAGGCAAAGGTTATAGTTAAAAGAATTGTTGAGAGGAGTTATGATATTCCTTTAGGAGTTTGGGTTATTAGGGAAGGAGTTAGAGATGCGTTAAACAAAAAACCTTCTAAAATAGGGCAGAATGAAATAAAGAATTTAGACACTCAGAGGACTTTAGATGAATATATATAAGCTAAAAATAATCTTATTGCGATTTAGGTTTCTTTAATTATCTTTATATTTTTAAAGGTTCATATATGCTATTTGTGAATCGAATTAGCACACATTATTTTAATACAAACACTTCAGAATGATTAAGAGTTTGAGGGGGAATTATGGGTGATATAAATAAAATGGCATTAAATAAATTAAAAGAAATATTAAAAGAATTGAATAAACTTCCTGGAATTATAGGTTCGGCAATAATAAAAAAAGATGGTGAAATTGTCGCAAAGGACATGCCCGATTATATTAACGATGATTTTATGAATATGCTATCTACTATAGAAGGGTTTATAGAAAATATGTTATCTAATAGCAATGATATTGCACCAAATGAAGTGATAATCAGAGGGAAACATGAAAATATAATAGCAGTTAATATAGGGGATGTTATTTTGGTAGTTATGTCAAATTTAAGAGCAAATTTAAATAACATCTTAGAAATTATTGATGATTTTTCAGATGATATAAAGAATTATTGTAATATGTTATTTGAAAATACCTTAGAATTCCCAATTAAGCAGATTCTCTCAATGGGAGGAAGAAAAAGGTTTGGGAGGGATGTAGACATATCAATATTTAGGATTCTTAGATTTATAAATTTAAGAAAATATATTGGTGTGGATAATGAAACACTGATGTATTATTTTGGTAAAGAACTATGTAGAAATTTAAAATTTAATAATTTTGATGAATTGAGTGATTTTTACGAAAAATATAAACTTGGAGAAATTCAAATGATTAGTGAAAACCCTATAAAAATAAGGATATATGATTGTGTAAGTTGCGCTGGAATGCTGAATGTTGGAAAACCATTATGTCATTTTGAAGCAGGATTTTTATCTGGTTATATGGAAAATACATTTAACAAAAAATCTTATGTTATTGAAACACACTGCTGGGGATTAGGAAATGAATTCTGTCAATTTGAGATTAAATTAATTAACAAACCAAAAAAATAAAAATAAGTAGAGCCAGTTATTTACATTTTTAGATAGATGGTGGTTGTAATGGTTACTTTGGAAAAGATAGAGCTTAAGAACTTTAAATCATTTAAAAAATTGTCATTAGATGTTCCAAAGGGATTTACTGCTATAGTTGGGCCAAATGGAAGTGGAAAGTCCAATATAGTTGATGCTATTTTATTTGTACTTGGAAAAACATCTGCTAAAAAATTGAGGGCAAATAGGTTTAGTGGATTAATAACCTATCACAATGGAAAGAGGGCAGATTTTGCAGAGGTCTGTTTATATTTCTCAAATGAAAATAATGCATTTAATGTTAATGCTGAGAGAGTGGGGATTTTAAGAAGGATAAAGAGTAGTGGAGAGACAGATTATTATTTAATCTGGAAGGAAAATGATAAAGAAAAGAGAAAAAAGATGGCTAAGCATGAAATTATTGATTTATTTAGAAGATTGGGACTTTTGGGGGATAATGTAATTTCACAGGGAGATTTATTAAAAATTATCAACATCTCACCAATTGAGAGAAGGAAGATTATTGATGAGATTAGTGGAATATCTGAGTTTGATGAAAAAAAGAAAAAAGCTGAAGAGGAATTAAAAAAAGCAAGAGAGTTAATTGAGATGATTGATATAAGAATAAATGAGGTTGAAAATAATCTAAAAAAACTTAAAAAAGAGAAAGAAGATGCAGAGAAGTATATTAAATTAAATGAAGAGTTAAAATCTGCAAAATATGCCTTAATATTAAAAAAAGTTAATTATCTAAATATGCTCTTAGAAAATCTTCAAAATGACATTAAAAACTTAGAAAGCCTTAAAGATGAATTTTTAGGAAAAGTTAGAGAAATAGATGCTGAGATAGAGAATTTAAAATTAAGATTAAACAATATCGTTAATGAACTCAATGAAAAAGGAAATGAAGAGGTATTAGAGCTTCACAAATCAATTAAAGAGCTTGAGGTAGAAATTGAAAATGATAAGAAAGTTTTAGACGGCTCAATAAATGAATTAAATAAAATTGAAAATGAAATTGAAAATAAAAAGAATGAAATTGATGAAACACAGAAGAAGATTATTGAGAATAGAGATAAGATTATTGAAAAGGAAAATAAGATTAAAGAAATTGAGGAAAAAATTAAGGATTTAAATTATGAGAAAGAGAGATTAAAAGAGGCAATTGCTGAAAGCGAAAGCATTATCAAAAATTTAAAAAAGGCTGAGATGGAAATAGCAAATGAAATAGCTAAAAATCAAAATGAACTCTATAAATTAAAAAAAGAATTGAATGATTTAGAGAATTTAATAAGTAGAAAGAATTTTGAAATTGAAAAAAATAATGAAATTATCAAAAAATTAAAGGAAGAGCTTGAAACCATTGAGGATGTAGATACCAAACCATTATACTTAGAACTTGAAAACCTAAATGTTGAAATTGAATTTTCAAAGAGAAGGATTAAAGAGCTTGAAGAAAAAAAGAAAGAACTACAAACAAAATTGGATGAACTGCATGCTGAATATGTTAAGGAAAACGCAAGAATTAAGGCTTTAAAAGAAATGGAAGAGCTATCTGTAGATAGAGCTATTAAAGAAATCTTAAATGCCAACTTGCCAGGAGTTATTGATATTGTTGGAAATTTAGGAAAGACAAAGATTGAGTATAAAACTGCTATTGAAGTAGCGGCTGGGAATAGATTGAATCATATAGTTGTTAAGCGAATGGATGATGCTGTTAGAGCTATAAAGTATTTAAAAGAAAGAAAGTTGGGGAGAGCTACATTTTTGCCATTGGATAGGATTGAAGGTAGAGAGGCAGATTATATCTATGAAGATGGTGTTATTGGAAGAGCTATTGATGTAGTAGAGTTTGACGAAAAATATAGGAAGATTTTTGAATATGTGTTTGGAAACACGGTAGTTGTTGAAAACATAGATATAGCAAAAGAATTAGCTAAAAAATATAGAAAAGTAAGGTTTGTAACATTAGATGGGGATGTTATAGAGCCGAGTGGGGTGATGATTGGAGGGACTTTTAAAAGTAAGGCAAAGATAAAGGTTGATATTGATTTAAGTAAGCTAAATAGAATAGCTGATGAAATTATAGCCATTGAAAATGAGTTAAGAAATATTAAAGGAGAGATTGAAAGATTAAATGAGATAATAAAAAAGAGTTCTGCCAAAAAAATGGAGATTGAGAATACCTTGGAAATTATTAAAAAGAATGAGATGAGAAAAAGAGAGATTACTGAAAAGAACACTATAAAGATAAAAGAATTGGAGCTAAAAAATAAGGAAATTTTAGATGAGATGGAAGAGCTAAAACTTAAAAAAGAAGAAATTTTAGATAAAATTAATGAGATTGAGGATAAAATAAATGAGTTGATTGAAAAAAGAGAAAAAATAATGAACGAGTTAAAAGAATATGAAAGCGATGAAAATTTAAAAAGGATGAATGAAATTGAAGATGAATTAAAAATTTTAGAGAAAGAAAAAGCTAAGTTAAAAAATGAAATTGATAAAGGATTAACTTTAGTCAAAGAGATATTAATTCCAAAGATTGAAGAGTTAAATAGGAAAGTTTCTGAGCTGATAAATAAAAAAGCAATATTAGAAAAGAATATTTCATTCTACAAAGAGAGCATTCAGAAAAACTTGGATATATTAGAAGAAAAGAAGAAGAGATATGAAGAGCTAACTAAAAACTTAAAAGAACTCACCACAAAAAAGGAAAAACTTGAGAAAGAAATAGAAAGCTTAGAAAGAGAAAGAAGAGAAATATTAAAGAAAGTTAGAGATATTGAAAATAAAATAAATGAACTTATGGTTGAAAAGGCAAAATACGAAAGTAAATTAGAAGAAGAGGATAGAAAACTCTACCTATGTGAAAAAGTAGATATAAGTGAAGAGCTTGAGAAAAAAGACATTGAAGAACTTGAGATATATATAGGAGAGCTTGAAAATGAAATAAAAAAATTAGAACCAGTTAATATGAGAGCTATTGAAGATTATAACTATGTTGCTGAGAGATATAAAGAGCTGATAGAAAAAAGAAAAGAATATGAGAGAGATGAGAAAAAATATCTCCAGTTGATGGAAGAGCTTGAAAATAAAAAGAAAGAGGTCTTTATGGAAGTTTTTAATAAGGTAGCTAAGAACTTTGAGGAGGTTTATAGAGAGATTGGAGGAATAGGAAAATTAAGCTTAGAAAATGAAAAAAATCCTTTTGAAGGAGGGATTTTAATAGATGCATCCCCAAGAGGTAAAAAGTTGTTGAGCTTAGATGCGATGAGTGGGGGAGAAAAATCATTAACAGCTTTAGCATTTTTGTTTGCCATTCAAAGGCTAAATCCTTCACCATTTTATGTGTTGGATGAAGTTGATGCTGCTTTAGATGTGAAAAATGTATCTTTAATTGCAGATATGATTAAAAACGCTTCAAAAGATAGCCAATTTATAGTTATAAGTCATAGAGAGCAGATGGTTAGTAAGGCAGATGTTGTTTATGGTGTTTATATGGAAAATGGGTTAAGTAAGGTTGTTGGGATTAGGCTGTAATTTGCTTATAAAGAATAAAATGAATGTTATTTGGATTATCCCCTAAATACTTAGGATTTTTTATTTTTTTCTCTATTGGAGACTTCATAATCTCACCAAAATTTTTTATAAGGTATTTTCATCAATATAAATTTAAGATTTAGTTTTATGGTGGGGGCTATGGGGGAGATATTTAATAAGATAGATGAAATCTTAGAGAAGTAGGCTAATTTTATATTAGTATAAAAAAAGGTAGATAAATTCTTTATAGTCTTTCTAAAGAAAATGGTGGGTAATATGGTAGTATGGATAAATAGAGTAGGTAAAAATTATGAATTTGAAGAAATATTTTTAAATAATAAAGTTATTGCTATTGATTGGCATGAAATTGACGAAGATTTATCAAATATTAAAAATAAAGAAGAATTGAGAAATATTTATATAAAAGCATATCCCAACGAGAATGATAATCAAATAAATAATCAAGTGGGACAAATTTGGAGTTTTGTAAAAGAAATGAAAAAAGGAGACATTGTTTTAATTCCATTAAGAAATAATAAAATTTTGATAGCAAAGATTGTTGGAGATTATAAATTCGATAAAGAAAGACCAAAACATAGAAGAGATATTGAAATAATTGGTTACATTTCAAACGATACTTATTCAAATTTTACTGGTAAAGAGGGATTTTATAGTGGGACTGTTGCAAAACCTAAAGATAAAAAAGGCAAGTATTTGTGTGATTTTGATGTAATAAATTTAATTAATATCGAAAAAATTGATAAAATTTTGGAAAATAAAAAGCAGATAATTCTTTATGGAGTTCCTGGAGTAGGAAAGACGTATTTAGCAAAAAAGTTTGCTGAAAGTCAAAATGATGTTGCCATGTATAAAACAGTTACTTTTCATCAATCTTTTGCTTATGAAGAGTTTATTGAAGGATTAAAACCAAAAACTAAAAATAAAGAGATTGTTTATGAAGTTGAAGATGGAATATTTAAGAAAATGTGTATTTTAGCTATTTGGGGAGCTTTGAAGAATAAAGTTAATCCAAGTAAATTTGATGGAGATAACAAAATTAACAATAATTTTGAGTTAAATAATGAGTTAAATTTTCTTATTAATTTATTTAAAGATTATTTAGAAACAGAGAAAGGCAAGGAACTAATTAAGGAATATGAAAATACTAAAAAAGAGTTTAATGAAATGTTAAATAGAATTAAAAATGGTGAAAAATTAGATAGTGAATATTTAATGAGTTTAAATCTTTGGTATTTAGATTGGTGGATTGATGACTCAGAAGCAGACCATATCAACAATTTACTAAGATTAGCTTTAATTGAAAATAACGATAAGAAATTATTTTCTTCATTTTTAGAGTATTTTGAGTCTATTGAACCAGCTACTGAATTTTTATGTAAATTATTTCCTGATAAATTTATATTAATTGATGAAAATGTTGTAGATTTTGCTCATAACTTTTTAGATATTGAGTTTGAATATTCTGAGGATATAGATTGGGAGAAATACGAAGGTATTGTAGTTCCTCCAATGAAAGATAGAAGAAAAAAGAAAATTGATGATATAAATTTGGGAGATTGGGAAGAATATAAAAAAGTGTTGGATAAATTTGCAGAGTTTAAAAATTTACTTGAACAAAGATTTAATAAAAAGTTAGATTACTTATTTATTGTGTATTTTATAAAAAATCACTTCTTCCCGTTAATGGATATTTTTAAGGAAAAATATCCTCCTGGAACTTTATTAAACACAGTAAAAGGCATGTCCTTTAAAATTAAAGATTATTTAGAAAGGGGAATATACGGTAGTGGAAAAATATATTTAGAGAGATTAGAAAAAAATCGTCAAAATAAAATAATTACTATCAATATTGGTATATTAAGAGATGTTTGGATAAATCGACACAATATCAACAAACCATCAGATATTAAAACATCAAACGGTTCTTATATTTATCCAATTCTTGAAGAGCTAAAGAAAATTGAAATTGAATATTTAAACAAATACTCTTCAGAATATCAAAATTTAACAAAAATAAGAGACGATGTTAAATTTAATCACATTAATAATATTATTGATTATGAACAAATCAAACAAAAAGTAATAAACGCAATCAAAAACAAAGAACTAACAAAAGAAGATTTCCAAAATGCACCAAAATTCATCTTAATAATTGATGAAATAAATAGAGGAAATATATCAAACATTTTTGGGGAATTAATAACTCTCTTAGAGAAAGATAAACGACTAACAGAAGAAAATGAAATGATTGTTGAACTTCCATATTCGAAAGAGCTGTTTGCAGTTCCACCAAACTTATACATAATAGGGACAATGAACACAGCAGATAGAAGCATAGCTTTATTAGATATTGCCTTAAGGAGAAGGTTTGGATTCTTAGAAATTGAGCCGAATTATGATTTAATAGACAAAGAAATTGAAGGAATTAATTTAAAAGAACTGCTACAAACAATAAATGATAAAATTACTCTTTTAAAAGATAGAGACCACAGAATAGGTCATTCATATTTCTTAAATGTTAAAAATATAGAAGATCTAAAATTTGTTTGGTATAATGAAATTATTCCTTTATTGATGGAATACGTCTACAACGACTGGGAAAGTTTAAAAGAGATTTTAGGAAGTTTTGTTGAAGAAGTAAAAACTAATGTTAAAATAAATTCTGATTTAATTGACAGTGAGGAACAAAAAATATACAAAATTAAGGAATTTGAGAATGATGAAGAATTTATAAAAGCATTAAAGAGCATTACAATTAGCAATGAAAACAATAACAGGGAGAGTAATGACTAAAACATTAATAACATTTTTTGAACATGAAAAGAAAACATTTAAAGATTTGGAAAAGGATGGATTATCAAAAAACGAAATTAAAAAACTAATAAAATTAAACGACAAATTAAAAATCTTCAATATTGGCTACAACTCAATAAAAGCAAAACAATACGTTGGAGTAATAAAGATTAAAAATATGTCAATCCAAATACTTCCTAAAATTTACAAAAATGAAGATAATGAAGATATCAAACAGAAAGAAGCATTAACAAACCTTTTATATATACTTTCATATACAAATAATCTAAAAATAAAAGAAAATATAGCAAATTTAGCCAAAAATAATGATTTATTTGAAATATATACTTATCTTTTTGCAAAGAATCTATTGGGAGAGATAGAGAGAGGAATTTATAGGGATTACAATAAAAGAGAAGAAAATTTAAGCTATTTAAAAGGAAAATTAAATATAAACAAACAGATAAAGCATAACCTAATAAAAAAGCATAAGTTATATTGCACCCACAACGAATTCTCAGAAAACAATTCAATAAATCAAATTTTAAAATATACTGTCGAACTTCTCAAAAATATAACAAA
This sequence comes from Methanocaldococcus bathoardescens, assembly GCF_000739065.1. Taxonomy (GTDB): domain Archaea; phylum AGJL01; class Methanococci; order Methanococcales; family Methanocaldococcaceae; genus Methanocaldococcus; species Methanocaldococcus bathoardescens. The sequence continues at coordinate 1,406,872 of NZ_CP009149.1, forward strand.
AAATCCAAAAAACAAAAAGCTCTTAAATGATTTGAGCTTTATTTTTGAAGATGTTGAATATAAAATTATAATTCAAAAGGATTTTGAAAGAATAACTTTTAACAGAATGAATGAGAGATTTAAACCTTATATAAAAATGGCAGAGTTATTTATTAAAAATTCTTCAATTAATCTAACTACAAAAGATTTAGAAACATTTTCTTTAATTTTCAATATGGAAATACTGTTTGAAAAATTCATTGGGAATATTTTAAGAAAATATAAAGATGAAATTTTTGGAAAGACCAGTCTTAATGTTTATTTGCAGTATAAAGGATGCTATCTAATGAAAGATGATAACGGAAATGAAATTTTTGCTTTAAAACCTGATGTTGTTATAAAAGAAAATGATAAAACAGTGTTAATAATTGATACAAAGTATAAAAAACTCATCAATAACAGAAGTAGGAATTATAACATCTCTCAGCCAGATATATACCAAATGTTTGCCTATTTAAAGAAATACAACTGTAAAAATGGAATTTTACTTTATCCAAAATATGAAGAAGAAATTAACAAAAGATTTAAATTTGATAATGAAAATTTATACATAAAGCAGATAAATCTAAAACATAACTCAAAATCGAAATTTGAATATATAAACTTAATTAAAGATGATTTAAAATCCATAATTAACAATCTGGAGAGATAAAAATGATAAGGGAAATTTTTAGCTCAATAATGGGAGAAGGGAAGTATATTGGAAGAAGGTTTATATTTGTAAGATTTGCTGGCTGTCCATTAAATTGTGTTTATTGTGATGAAGAGAGCAAAGGATATTTTAATAGAGTGGAAAAAATTCCCGGTAGTGGAGAATTTGAGACCTTACAAAAGATGGAGATTGAAGATATAATAAATGCCATAGATAGATTAAAGACACCAGATTTGTTTGCAGTATCCTTTACAGGAGGAGAGCCATTATTATACCACAAACAAATAAAAGAAGTAGTTGAAATTTTAAAAGATAAAGGATATAGAACTTTTTTAGAGAGCAATGGGATGTTTCCAGAGAAAGTGTTTTATTTTGATATTGCATCTATTGACATAAAGCTGAGAGAGCATTTTGAGTATATAAAAGATGAAGATTATAAAAAACTCTATAAAAATGAGCTTAAAACAATAAAAAAGCTGTATAATTTGAATTCTGATGTCTATGCAAAGGTTGTTATAATGGAAGAGACAAATATAGAGGATGTAAAAATAATAGCAAAGGATTTGAGTGATATAGGAAATATAACTTTATGCATTCAACCAGTAACACCTCATGGGAATATAAAATCCCCTTCTCAAAAAAAATTGTTTGAAATTATGGAAGCTTGTGGAGAGTATTTGAAAGATAATGTTATGCTAACAATACAAATGCATAAGTATTTGGGGATGTTATAAATATTATCAACAATTATTATAGAATGAGGGGGATTATGAATAAAGAATTATTAAAAAAGGTTATAGAGCTAAAAAATAATGGGCTCACTATAGGGGAGATTGCTGAAGAGTTAAATGTATCAATGGAGACAGCAAGATATTTAGTTTTAAATACTGAAAAACTATTAGAAGAAGAAGAAAAAACTATGAAACTTAAAAATGTGGACATATTTATTGATTGGAAAAATATTGGTAGCTCAGCAAATAGATTAAAATGCATAAGCTCAATAATAGTTGATATTTTAAAAAGCAGAAATATTGAATTTGATACCGTTGTTGGAGTCTCTACAAGTGGTGTTCCTATAGCTACTTTAGTAGCTTCTGAGTTAGGTAAGGAGCTAACTATCTACATACCAAAGAAACATATATCTGAAGAAGGGAAAAAGATAACTGGTTCAATATCACAAAACTTCTCGGCTGTAAATTACAAGAGAGCTGTTATCATAGATGATGTTGTAACAAGTGGAAGCACTTTGAAAGAATGCATAAAGAAGTTAAAAGAAATATGTAGCCCAAAATTGGTAGTTGTATTAATAGATAAAAGTGGATTGGATGAGATTGAAGGAGTTCCTTTAATTCCACTAATTAGAGTTGGAGTTGTAAATGTAGAACACAAATAAATAAAAATAAAATAAAAAATTAAATAACTTCCATTCATTTATCTTTATTTTTTTATCTAAAAATTTTTGGAGGTATATATTTATGTTACCAAAAGCTACAGTAAAGAGAATAATGAAACAACACACAAACTTTAACATCTCTGCAGAAGCTGTTGATGAACTCTGTAATATGCTTGAGGAAATTATAAAAATAACAACTGAAGTTGCTGAGCAAAATGCAAGAAAAGAAGGAAGAAAGACAATTAAAGCAAGAGATATTAAGCAGTGTGATGATGAAAGGTTAAAAAGGAAGATTATAGAGCTTAGTGAAAGAACTGATAAAATGCCAATATTAATTAAGGAGATGTTAAATGTAATAACATCTGAATTAAAGTAGGGAGAATAAGGGGAGAATATGAAGATAGCAGTAACAAAATTCTTAGGGACTAATTGTGATTTAGATGTATGTCATGCAGTTAAATTAGCTGGTGGAGAACCAGAGCTTGTTTTTTTCACTCAAGAAAATTTAGACAATTATAGCGGAGCAGTAATTCCAGGAGGATTCTCTTATGGAGATTATTTGAGAGCAGGAGCAATTAGTGCAAGAACTCCTATAATCAAAGGTCTAAAAAAGATGGTTGAAGATGGAAAGCCAGTTTTAGGCATATGTAATGGAGCTCAAATTGGTTTAGAGGCAGGATTTTCAAAAGGGACTTTGACAAATAACTTAAATGCAAGATTTATTTGTAAATGGGTCTATATTAGAGTTGAAAATAACAAAACACCATTTACACAGTATTATAAAAAAGGAGAGGTTTTAAAAATACCTATAGCCCATGCTGAGGGTAGATTCTATGCAGATGATGAAACACTCGACTATATGTATAAAAATAACATGATTGTCTTTAAATATTGTGATGAAACAGGAGAAATAACAGAGGAAGCAAATCCAAATGGTTCTATAGACAATATAGCAGGAGTTTGCAATGAAAATCAAAACTGCGTTTTATTAATGCCACATCCAGAGAGAGCAAGTGAAAAGATACTCGGCTCAGATGATGGGTTGAAGATGTTTAAGGGAATGATAGATTATGCAAAAAAGATTTAATTCTTAACATAAAAGAAAATACATTTTAAATATTCAAGATTTTTATTTCCTATAGATATTGGATGGTCTGGAGCTTGTCCTTTATAATCAATCATAATTAACTCTTTTTTTGCTCTAAAGGCAGAAGATATAACTGTTCTTTTAAACATTTCTTTATCTACATGATGAGAGCAAGAGCAAGTGACAAATATTCTCTTAGCCAATTTTATCCCTAAATAATTTAGAGAGGCATAAGCCCTCAAAGCATTTTTTATATCCTCCTCAGTTTGTGTAAAAGCTGGTGGGTCTAAAATTACTACATCAAACTTCTCTCCATCTTCTATGAACTCTTTCATAACTTTAAATGCATTTCCTTCAATAAATTCATATTTATCCTTTGGAATATTGTTTAACTCCATATTCTCTTCGGCAGTTTCTAATGCCTTTTTTGATAAATCAACCCCTACAACTTCAGCTCCTCTTATCGCTGCATGAACAGAAAATCCACCAGTATAACAGCAGATATCCAAAACTTTATCTCCCTCTTTTATAAACTTCTCTATCTCTAACCTATTCTCTCTCTGGTCTAAAAAGAAACCTGTTTTATGCCCCTTAACATTTACTTTAAACTTTGCCTCTCCTTCTTGAATAATTGTTTCAAATTTCTCTTTATTTCCAAAAATTTTATCTTTAATTCTCTCTCCTTTCTTTCCTCTCTTTACATATATTGTTTCTAAGTCAGATAACTCAAATAAAATATCAACAATATCTTTTAAATACTCTTTTTCAATAAGCTTTGACATTAACTGCATAACTCCAAGCTCGTTGTATTTATCAAATATTATTGTTGGCAGTTCATCTCCTTCAGCGTAAATCCATCTGTAAGTGTCTTTATAGTTTAAAATATTTTCTCTATAAATTTTAGCGTTGAATATTCTTTTATAGAAGAAATCATAGTCAATTTCCTCATCTTCTGTAGTTAAAATCTTTAAAATTACAGATTTTGGATTATACAATGCTTTAGCAACAAATTTTCCATTATATGTTAGAGTAACAATTTCCTCTTTTTTTGGTAAATCTTCTTTGTTTTTTACAGCCTTTGTATAAACCAATCTTGAAAAATTTTTTATTGAATTGTAAGCCCTTTTATCAATTTCCAAATTAATCAATTTTATCACCAAAGTCATTGTTTATCCTTTTCTTCTACTTTATTTACCAAATAAGACACACCTTCTTTTTTAAATATCTTAACTTTATCCCCTTCTTTAATCTCCAAATCTCCAATATTATCAAACTCATAAACTTCATAGCTCTTATCATCCATAACCATGATGTTTGGTGTTGTTGCTATAACTGTTGCAGTATCCAACTCATCCTTCTTTTTAGCCATTTTTGTCTCTTTCTCTGCTATATGCCAAGCTAAGCCAATTTTTTCTCTTTTATAATCGATAGATTTCATATAAACTTTGTCTTCAGTTATTGCAGTAACTAAGTAGTATTTGTCGTTATATTCTACAACATCTCCAACTTTATATTCAGGAATTCTTACAGAGACGGTGACTCTATAAAGTTCTCTCCCACTATCTCTATCAACTCCAACTAATGTTGCTGTTTCTGTAATCTTTCCTCCATATCTCTCTTTAATTTTTTGAGCAACATTTCTTGCAGCTCCAACTGAACCGAGTTGATAATCTAATCCCTCTTTTTGCGGGATAAATTTTGCTATAAATGCCATTCTATCCTTTTTTAGTCTTTTAGCCAACTCTTCTCTAACAAAGTTATCCAACTCTTCTCTCTCTTCTTCAGTTAAATACCTATTCATAGCTCTAACTTGTAAGGTTGCCTCATAGTAGTTAGACATAAATCTTGAACATCTTGGACATTGAACCATCCTTAAATGCACTTCAATATCTTTTTCATAAACTCTATCTTCTTTCTCTCCTGGCAATCTTCCCTTAGCTACAATATGCACTGGAATAATTAACTTACTCCTCTTTCCTCCAGGAAGTTGGGTAACTTCAGGATAAATCTCAACTTCAACCATGACACTTTTCTTTTTAATGGCATCTTTTGTGGCGTAGTAGGCAATTTCGTTTAATATCTCAAATGCTTCTTCACTCTTAGGCGTTTGCCAAATTTTTCTTTTGTAAGAACCACACATATGACAAACTTCTATCTCAACCCTCTCTGAAACTTCAATTAATGGATGTTCTTGAGCATAGCAAATTGGACAGAGTCCTTCTATAAGCTCATCCTCTACTCCACATCTGTAACAGAATCCTCTAATCTTCATAATCTCACCTTAAGATGCTGTTAAAGTAAAGTAAAATCTATAATAATAGAAATTTAACTTGAAAGATAAAAAATTAGACTAAAAAAGTCCTATTGTCATAATTATACCATAAGTGTAAATTTTAACACTTTATCCTATAATCTCAATTTCATCTAAATAATCAACATCTAATAGCTTTGAGGCATTATCCATAAACTTAGAGATTTCTAAGAACCCTTCACTATTTATTAAGCATATAAAGTTATTTCCTCCTTCAAAGTATGATTTAACAAACTTACATTTAATTAACTTATCTCCATTTTTCGTTTTTATTTTAATTGAAACTTCATCGTAAATATTAAAATCAATTTCATCAGCTCTAATATTGGTTATTATATTCCCAAATCTGTCTATATGTATAACCTTCTTTTTTTCAGTATCTAATTTAACTATGTCCTCTAATTCTTCCCCATCATAGCTACCATTAATTAAAATCTCAGCCCCTACAACCGCATATACATCTCTTCCATGAAATGTTGAAGATGGAAGATATTTACTTTCGTCAATTTTAATGATTCTCTTTATCCCTAATTTTTCAGATACATAGGTGAATAATCCATTATCAGGCCCAACCAAATAATGCCCATTTTTTGTTTCAATAACTATTGAATTCCTTTCACTACCAACCGTTGGGTCTATAACTGCAACATGAACCGATGGTGGAAAGTATGGAATAGCTGTTAATAAAACATAAGCACCGTGGTATATATTAAATGGCTTTATTTCATGGCAAATATCAAATATTTTTGCATCTTTATTATGTTTTTTTAAAATATCTAAAATTCTACCTTTCATTGCCCCAACATATCCTTCATTAGTTCCAAAATCAGTAGTTAAGGTAATAATATCCGTAATTTCCATATTATCACCGAAAACTATGTTATATTTATAATTGAAAGAATATAAATGAAGCCAACTAAAAAACTTTCTCGATTGAATTTATTGATAAAGCTTTCTCATCATAAAATAAATTTATAATAAAAAATCTATGTTAATCTAATCCTTGATAATAAATTATTTAGTTTTTTTGTTTAAGTTGATTTCCCTCTACTTCTTTTTTCTCTTCTCCAATCGTAGAATAAATATGTAATACATGCCAAGAATGTTATTCCAGAGGTTGCTAAACCAATTTCAAACCAATCTTGTGGTTTGTATCTGATGACTATTTTTAGATTTCCAGTTTCATTTATGTAGAAACCATTTATTACTCCATATAATGGAACTGGAGAAACTTTCTCTACTAATTTTCCATCTTTGTATATTCTTGCTTCCCATAGTGGATCATAGCTTTCAGCAAATGAAAGCATAAATGGTTTCGTTGCATTTACCTGAACTTTCCATAAGGTTGGATTGATTTTGGTGTAGTTTAGTTTGTAATTGTTAAAAATTTTAGTCTCATTGTTATTATTTTTCATGTCTATCAATAAAATCTCTTTTTCAATATTTATATCCTTGTCTAATTTTAATGTCCAATTGACTGGATAATCGTTCCGATTTTCAAATCCTATTTGAATCCATTTTATTTTTCTTTTATTAATGTCTGTTACATCATCTAAGGAAAGGTTTATCTCATAAATCTTTGAAGTATTTTCAAAGTTATCTAAATATAGAGGAGGTTGATGTGTCCATAATTTGTTTTCATCCATTAAAAATACCTGTAGTCCTAAATTATATAGTGGTTTATCTGGTTTAATTCTTACCTTAACGATTGAATTACTTAAATCAATTGGATTGTAAAATTCGATTCCCACTTGCCCTACTGAATACTTCTCATGAAGACTAAGGTTAATATCTAACGAATTATTAGATTGCGATACAGATATTTTATCTTCTTTATAGACCCATGGCCATGTTCCATAACGAAATCTCCCTAAATTTTGATTTGTTATGTCAATTACATAGGTCTCGTTTTTCTTTGTGAAATTAATTTTATTTATGGAAGATTTTGAATTTACAATTGCAACTTTTCTAATATCAAAAGTATTTATCAATATGAATTTATCATTTGTTGTTAAGCTACCATTAATATAATAAATTTTACTTGGAATCCATATTAAAGAACTTGAAGCATTAGGTAATTTATATACCGAGTAGTTTTTGCCTTTATATATTAATTTAAACCCTTTTTTCTTTAAATGCTCTTCAATTCTTTCTACATCTGCTGTAGGTAATGCTTCTTTTCCTAATCTTGTATCTAAGGTTCTATCTATCAGAATATACTTTATCCCCAAGTTTTTTAGTGTTGATATATTAAATTCAAAGAATCTTCTATATAGCATATCATCAACTAATTCTTTGCCATACCAACTTAAAGGAGGTTCCCCACCATATCTATAGATTAAAGCACTTCTATCTTCAATAAATGATACAAATATTGGTCTATTAGTGGAGTAATAACCCCATTTATAATAAGATAACCAAGTTCCAGGCATAATCATTACTTTTCCATAGTCCTCTTTTATTTGGCCGTTTAAGTAATTTGAAACTTCATAACTTTCCTGTGGAATTCCTTCGAAATAGTGGTTGATTAAAGTTCCAGTCCAAATTGGAAATGAAGAGGTTAGTAAAAATAAAATTATAATTAAATAAGGTAATGTTTTTCTTATTTTTTGGTTATTTGTTAATTTATTTAGTAAGTTTTTATAGCCTAAATAAGCATAAGGAATAAATATAGAGTAGCAAAAGGCAAGAATTGCAACCCATTTATAGTTATTTCTAAATGTTCCAAAGAATGGAGAGTGAGTTATTAGATAGAAATAAATATCCTTTATTATTGAAGTTGGATGATAACCTTGTGCTAATAATAATCCAAAAAGGAACAGTATGAAATAAGAAAGCAGTATTATTTTATCCTTTCTGTTATTTGTGGTTTTATAATAAATAAATGCACCAAATATGATTAAAGCACTTAATATTATTAAAACAGGTCTTATTTTCCATAGTATATCCGAGAAATAGAATACTTTCATTCTATAGTGAATAATAAATAATTCCCAATATCCGGATAAGTGAAAAACGTTTAGCAATGTTGAATTTCCACTGTAAAACAATTCCATGTGTAATGTTTTAATAAATTGATTTGTGAAATAGAGTTTGTATGTGAGTATAGGTAAAATCCACCAAAAAGACAATAAAAAACTTAAAGAAGCAATTTTTATTCCTTTTGTTAGTAATTCTTTAAAGGACCATTTATTAATAAATTTAAATGTTAATATTGTCCATACTATTATAATTAGTGATATTATTACTGTTGGAGGATTTGGAGCAAGTCCGAAGAATGAAAGCAGGAATGAAGTTGTTATTAAGTACTTTGATTTTTTTGAGGTTATGTATTTAAATGAATAATAGAGTATCCAGGGAGTTAAAATGTAGGGAATTAGTAAAAAGAAAAAATGTGATATTTCAATACACAAATGTAAATTTGCTCCATAAAATATTGAGGCGATTAAGACTGTATTTATAATATTATATTCTTTTAGATAGAAATCCCTAATTAATTTATAAAATCCTACGGATGAAAATACTAAAGAGCCAAATATAATAAATAGAGATATAAATTTAGGAGGGAATAAAATTTCAAAGTATTTAACAAATAATGCTAATAAACATCTTCCAGAAAGAAACATTGGAAACCAAGAACCACCAAAGTTAGTTTCCTGCCATTTATAGAAATAATCCTTAAATTCTAATGAAGGATTTAAAACTAAACTTTGCGGAGGGTCACCCAAAGCGACATAATTTATACTACTATCTAAATAATAACAACTAAAAAATGCTAAAAAGAAAAGCATGATTAATATAAAATTCTTCATATTTTTCACCAACTTAATAAATTAAAAAATTTGATAAACTTACTACCCTTTCTGACAGTTTCAATTTTCATAAACATCCCCCAAGCATTTATTAGCAAATAGCAACAAACAAATATTTAAACTTACTAAAATAAACATTGTTAAACATATTATAAAAACATTGTTATGCCGAGATAAACTTAGCAATAACGAGCAAGAATTGTTCATACAAAATAGTTCTTTCATAACAAAGTTGGTCATAACTATCTAATTAAAAACTTCCTAATCAATTGCAGAAATAGACTAAATGAATGTATTGATATAAATTTGGAATAACATCGAATAAACTAAAATAACATTAGATGAAAATCGAAGGATTTTGTTCAATCCTTTGGGAAACTTATGATGCCCATCCCTGAATGGTTTATCGAAGTAGATTTTAACGGAAAATATTTGCTAAATATTTGCTGAGAGTTATTTAGCCACTAAGGAGAGCTCTCAATTACTAACTTCTTCCTTCAACATATTAATAATAGGTTTTAGATAGTTTTATATTAGTCTAAGACTTTTTAATATCAATCTTTTCTGTACATGGGAATACTTCACTATTTTTCTTATATTCTGAATGATTACACTCAAATTCTCTCATAGAATAATGCCAATAACAAGGAGAGCATTCAAAGCCAGCAGTTATTATTTCATGTTTAGTATTCCAAGGATGAACTTTTCTCACATCAGTAGGCCCAAAAAAACATACTGTTTCTTTCCCAAGAGCAGCAGATATGTGCATTATTCCTGAATCAGTTACAAAAACTTTTTTACATCTTTTAATAATTGATGCTACTTCTCTTATTCTAAAACCTTCAACAAGATAAATTTTTTTGTCTATTAGGGATTTAAAATTTTCTATTAAAAATTTTTTCATATATTTTTCTTCAGGGCCTATGTTAAATAAAATTTGATAATCTTTACGTAATATTAAATTGATGAGTTCTTTTAATTTACTTAATGGCAGTCTTCTTTTTTCACTACCTTTTTTAACTCTTGAGCTTCCATTATGGATGAAAATTGCTTTGTCATAATCAATACCGTTTTCTTCAAAAAATATCCTGCCTTTTTCTTCATCTTCATCAGTTAAATATAACTCTAAATTCATTTTTTTAATTTCATTTTCACTAATAACAATATCAAGAGGTTTCAGCAAATTTACGTTATTAATAACATTGTGTTTATCCTCTTCAGCATTAATTAGATCAGTATTTAAAAAATGGAACTCTTTAAAATAACCTTTGTTAAATTTATGTGCTATTCTTCTTTTAGCCCCAATTAAATAACTCAAAACATGATAATGCTTTGGATAGGAGGGATATATTGTAATTGAAACATCGTATTTTCCTCTAAAACTCTCAAATAAGTATTTTATAGAACCAAAATGTCCTATCTTAAAAAAATTAAAATAATAAACATTATCTAAATTTGGATTCGTTTCTAAGATTTCATAAGTGGCTTTTTGCATAGTTAATGCCTCAATTTCATCATCTTTGAAATTTTTCCTAAGTAATTTAATCATTGGTGTTGACATTAAAGCGTCTCCTAAACCTGGCAAGGCAATGACTAATATTGATATAATAATCACCTCGTTATTGATATATGCAGCAATTTTTAAGGCTATAAGTTCTTTATTAACACCACTATCCTCCATTCTTCTCTTTCCTCAATATATTTAATTTCATTGGAATATAAATTAATGCAATTATAAAAATTAAAATATATAAATATTTAAAATAATATTTAATATCGTTTGTATAATGAATAACTACTCCAAGGAGTATTAGAGATGTGAAGGTTTTTATAATGTTTATTTTGTCATTAATCTTTTCTTCTAAAACATAATCTACAAATTCATTCAATACTCCAAAGATTAAGAAATAATAACTTAGAATAGCAACTGCATTTGCATAATTTTCGTTATTTTTTATTAAAAAAATTGCAGAGTATATTATAAGGATAATTGCTATAAGAACAAATTTCTGCCCTAATGAAAACGATTTTATTGAAAAATAAAGTTTTTTATATAAATTATATACTGTTATTTTTAATCTTGGGATGTAAAGCAGGATAAGTATTATTCCTAAAATACCCAATATTGTTTGCATATTTGTCTTTATAAAATATAAGTTGTAGAGGATGTTAGTTTGTAAGTAAGTATAAGTTACAATTGCCAAATAAATAATCAACATAATAACGAACACATCTAAAATCTTGCCTCTAATTTCCCTTACTTTATCTTCCATGATGTCACCAATTTTTTTAAATATGTATTAAAGCAAATATATTTATAATATTATAAATAATTAATTAAATAATTAATAATATAAAAAAGGTGAAACAATGAAATCTATTATCTTAGCGGGGGGTGTAGGAAGTAGATTATTCCCTCTAAGTAGGGAATATTACCCAAAACAATTTATAAAGTTCAAAGCATTTGAAAAATCTCTCTTCCAACTAACTTTTGAAAGAACTTTAAAGTTATCAAATATAAAAGATATCTACATAATAACTAATGAAAAGCATAAGTTTTTGGTTTTAGGGCAGATAGAAGAATTAGGCTACAACTTCAAAGAAGAAAATATATTAATAGAGCCGATAGGAAAAAATACTCTCCCAGCAATCTATTATGGAGTTAAAGTTATAAAAGAAAGAGACGGAGATGACGCTGTCGCTGTTTTCCCTTCCGACCATTTAATTAAAAATGAAGATGAATTTATAAAAATAATTAAAGAAGGGGTTAAGTTAGCAGATAATTATTTAATAACTTTTGGAATAAAGCCAAATAAACCCCATACAGGCTATGGATACATAAAACCAGGAGAAAAATTAGATATTGGTTATAAAGTTGATGAATTTAAAGAAAAGCCTGACTTAGAAACAGCAAAAAAATACATTGAAAATGGTTATTTATGGAATAGTGGGATGTTTCTCTTTAAGACAGATATTTTTGAAGAAGAGGTTAAAAAATACTGCCCAGAAGTTTATGAGGCGTTTAAAGAAGATGATATAAATAATGTTTATAGAAAAGTCCCTGACATTTCAATCGATTACGGTATTATGGAGAAGTCAGATAGAGTGGCAGTTATTCCAATAAACATAAAATGGAGTGATTTAGGTAGCTTTGATGCTATATATGATGTTTTTGATAAGGACGATAATGGAAATATCATCCATGGGGAAAATGTTATCTTAAATTCGAAAAATAATCTCATATATACTCATGGTGGAAAATTAGCTTCTTTAATTGGAGTTGATGATTTGATTGTCGTTGATACAAGGGATGTTTTATTAATCTGTAATAAAGGAGATAGTCAGAAAGTTAAAGATATTGTTAAATATTTAAAACAAAAAGGTGATGAAAGGGTTTTATTCCACAAGAAAGTTTATAGGCCATGGGGATGGTATGAAGTTTTGGAAGAGGGAAGATTTTATAAAGTTAAAAAAATAACTGTTCTACCTGGAAAAAACCTGAGCTATCAACTACATTATCATAGGAGTGAGCATTGGGTTGTTGTTAAAGGAATGGCAAGAGTTGTTATTGAGGGAGAGGAAAAATTTGTTAGAAGTGGAGAGAGTATTTTTGTTAGAAGTGGTTTAAAGCATAGGTTAGAAAATCCTGGAAAGATTCCTTTGGAGGTTATAGAGATACAGGTTGGAGAGTATTTGGGAGAGGATGATATTGTAAGATTTGAGGATGACTGGAATAGGAAATAATGTTTATTTAATTTCTAAATTTAATTTTATCTTTAATTAAGCATGCGATACATAACATTAGAGATATTAAGGAGATTATGTAAGAAGGCAAGCATATTTTATAAAATCTTTCATAGGTTATGATATATTTATTCTCCTTTTCTTTTATTTCGTAGGCATTAACAACGCCATAAGCTTTTAAAGGTTTTTCTCCATTTAACTTCCAATCTTTTGAATATTCGTTTGTGAATATTATGTATTTTAAAGGTTTATCTTCAATAACGTATTTTGCAGGATTTATTTCTTTGTAATTTAATGACTTCCATTTGTCTGAAGTTTTATTAACTCCATTTCCAATTAAAATTAATTCTTTTGATACATCCTCTTTATTGCTTAAGTTTATAAGCTCATCAAGGTTTTTTACATATTCAACTCCTTCAACTGAATAAATCTTTCCCTTATATCTTTCATTTTTAAACACATAAAAGTTTTCAGTCTCTAAAACTAATTTTAAGTCTTTCTGTTTAAATAGGAAGTCGTAGTTTTTATAATCCACTTCTTTTGTTAATAAGACATATTTTACTCCAAGAGGAGCCACTAAAGAGCCAAAGTTATTGATTTTTTCTTTATTTTCTAAGAGATAATTCATGTAGTTTTGATAAGGTGTATAAACTTCAGTATATATTGAATCTGCTTCAATATTTTCTGCAAAAATAACATTTTTATCGAAAAATGTTTGTGATGGATTTACTATTCTTTTATCTTTATTTGGAACCCAGTGAATGTCCATATATAGATGCCAAGGGAAGAATAAGATGTTGAAGTTATCCTTATCTTTATTTAAGAAGTTATTCACCTCATACCAATCTTTTGGATAATCTGTTGGTTTAATTTGATTGTCAAATTCGTTGAAGAAAGTGAAAGAGTATATTAAAGGAACTAAAATAAAGAAAATCATTATAATTTTTTTTATTTTATTTGATTTATGGCTTTCTATTATTTTCTTCAATCCAAACGCTCCCAATATTGAATAAGAGAGAACTACCAAATTAACAAATTTATGGGTTTCTCTCATTCCTTTTAGGATAAATATATGATTAAAGAGAAATTGGAATACATCTTTGAAAAATCCTGTTATGCCTGTAGCAAACAATAAACCAATTAGCCAAATCAGAGCAAAGGATATAACATAGACACCAACTTTTTTATTTTTATAATAACTTATAAACCCATAAATTGATAAGGAAAATATTATGATAAATAATATTTCCCAAAATGGTAGGTAGTCTTTTGCATAGGTGTAGGTAGGCCTCCAGAATCCATACATGCTTGCCAATGTAAATAAAGGAGAGAAGGAATCAATCTTTGGAGCAAATACATATAAATCATAGATTGTTATATAATTAACCAATGACGAGGATTTTGCAGTTAGTAATGGGATTAACCAATAAAGATTTATCATTGTGAATGATATTGCAAATAAACTAACGGGCTTTAATAGTTTTAATGATTTTTCTTTTGCTAATTTTATAATTAATATTATCCCATAAGCCATAAAAGTCATAAATAGTGTATGTGTATTGAAAGCAATCAATGAAGTTATTAATGTTGCTTTTATAATGGAGTTTTTATCTCTATTTTCCAACAATTCAATGAAATATCTTATTCCTAATGGCAATAAGCTGTATGCAAATAAAATAAACCAATGTCCAACTATTATTCTTATATAAGTGTAAGGATTAACCATATATAAAATTCCTGCATAAAAACTGCCAATTTCTGAATTCGTTAATTTCTTTGCCAATGAATAGGCAGAGAATCCACTGAAAAATAGGATAAATAATAATAGTAATTTTTGAAAGATATCTGCTGAAATTATGGAACATAAAATATTAAATGACAAAGTTCCTCCATAGGATGGAGCAACAAAACCATAAAATTGATTAATTAGATTATGATTACTTAAATCTGGTAGCATATCCAATAGAAAGAAATATTTATCTGAGAAGATTGGAATTGAGATTATTATTGATAATAAAAGATAAATAAGAAGTATTTTGTATTTTTTTAATTTTTCTATATTCATAATCTCCCTCTAACTTTTACTAAAAATGGTATTTGTATTATAGATGAGAACATTGATAACAGTAGAACAGCATCTACTATTTGGTTTATATCTAAATGGAATAAAGTTATACCAACTATTTCAATTATTAAAGTTAAAGTTAAAGCATAAGATATCCTTGTTACTCCCAACGATAAAAGATAATTCATCATCAGCCCAGAAATTGCAAAGAAAAACATTGCTAAACTATACTTAAATAAATATGGAATTGCCTTTAGATATTTTTCTCCAAAAATGATTTTTACAATCAGTTCTGGAAAGAATTTGAATAGTAACAAGATAGGCAATGTTAAAATAATTGTTAATATTAGTGCTTTTATAAATAAATTGAAATGATTAAGCCCTTTTTCTTTTAATTCTGATGCTTTTGGGAATAAAACTATTGCTATTCCGCCTGGGGCAAATAAAATTATTTTTCCTAATACAGAAATAGATGAATAAATCCCAGCTAAAAAATCGGTTAGGTAGTGTTTTGCTAAGATAGTATCTATTGAAAAACTTGTTGTGTAAGTCAATAATGCCAATAAAGTTAAAGTTGAGTATTTATAAAGATTAGGGATTTTAAATGGTTCTGATTTTGTCTTTATTAAATCTTTTATGAAGTAGAATGAGATAATGAAAACAATAACATTTGCAATTAAAAATGGTGCTAATGCTCCACTAACGCTAAATCCTAAATATACAAACACAACCCCTAATACAAGTTTTAAGAACGCCCATAGTGTTTGAGTTATTCCCAATGGAATAAATCTTTGCAAACCTTGCAAGATCCCCTGATTTGTAGGCATTGCATAGGCAAATAATATAGATAAAAATAATACTAATGCAGGTATTTGTGAAGGGAAATGGAGGTAATTTGACAAGAAAGGGGTTATTATGAAAAATAAAATTGTGGTTATTGCTCCAAATGTGAAGGATTTTTTTAAAGCATATCTCCAAAAATAGGAGATTTTATTGAGTTGATTTTTTGCTTTTAATTGGGATGTGTATTTTGTCATTGTAGTTTGGACTGTTGTGGATAAGACACTAAAAATATAAAAAATATTTATTAAAGAAAATAAAATTCCATACTCCTCTGGAGTTAGTAACCTCCCCATAAAAAGTTGATAGAGGTAGTTAAAAAATGCCATTGATAAACTAAATACTATCATTATTAAACTATGTTTTGCTAATTTTTGCTCCATAGATATCTCCTTTTAAATTAAATCTTTTATAGCAAATAATTTGCTGTTTTTTCTATAAACTCAATTTTTTCACTAAAATAACAGTATCTTTATTAAATTGCTTGAACTTGCTATCCTCTCTAATCTCAAACATTATATCAAAAATTGTTGGATGATATTCTAACTTCTCTTAGATTATAATAGAATAAAGAAATAAAAAATCGTCCCTAAAAATGCAACAACGTGTATATAAACAAAAACATTCTAAAAACTATACAATAATAACAAATATCCCTCTATAATACCTCTTAAATAAGCCTTTGATATTTTCAATCTCTCTTTAAGTGGTTTTTTAGATTCAAACAATATAACTTTTAAATAATATCCTGCTACAAGCCAATTAAAAACCAAAATAAAAATCAAAAATTGCCACCATTTAGAGTATTTTTTATGATACATTATTCTATTTTTTCCACAATAGTATGCTCTAAATTCATTATGGCAATGAAATAATCTTGATTTATCCTTAACCTCTTCAGGTAGTGGCATATCATGCCAAATTATTGCTTTAGAGTTACAAACAATTTTATATCCTGCCTTTCTGATTCTTTCTCCAAAGTCTGAGTCTTCATAATGAATAGGGAAGGTTTTATCGTCAAATACTCCAACTTTTTCTATCACTTCCCGTTTTACCATAAAAGCGTTGGGAAAATCGTCTATTTCCCATATTTCTTCGTTTGGTAAAGGTAAATCCCTGCCAATAAAATAAGTTCTACTTGTTATCATGTTTCTTTTTGTTCCTGCTGACCAAATTCTTTTTTTATCTTTCCAATAATACATTATGGGTCCAACCATTCCTATTTTATTATCTGAAATGAGAACTTTTACTAAATTTTCAATACATTTCTTGTCTAATATATTATCATCATCAATTAAAAAAATCAATTCGCCTTTTGATAAACTTATGCCTTTATTTCTACTACCTGATACCAATAAATTTTTATCATTTCTTACAATTTTGAAATTGGTCAAATTACTAAATTTTCCTTTTAGATATTCGTAAGTTCCATCAGTTGAATCATCATCTACTACAATTATTTCAATATTTTTATAAGTATTTTCTAAAATTGAATTTATTAACCGTTCAACGTGTTTTTTTCTATTGTGTGTTGGAATTACTATAGAAACCAGGGGATTTTTATTCATTATTTACCACCATCCCCAAGCCCCTTTCAAAGTCCTTAGCACTCCTATCCCAACTGAACCTTTTAGCCCATTTAATAGCATTTTCACTTAATCTATTCCTTAAATCATCGTCTTTCAATAAATTGATTAAAGTTTCAGAAAGTTTTGTAATATCCCCCTCTTCCACTAACAAACCATTATAGCCATCTTTAATAGAATCTACCAATCCTGAAACTCTATAACCAACAGCAGGAGTTCCTAAGGCGTTAGCTTCAATGACTGATATTCCAAAACCTTCTTTTTCTGAACAAATTACATAGACCCAAGATTTTCTTAGTAGTTCAAATTTTTCTTTTTCGGAAACATATCCCCAAAAAATTACATCATTTAACTTCAAATCCTTAACAAGTTTTTTCAATCTATCTTTTTCATCCCCCAAACCTACAATCCACAATTTAGCGCTGGGTATTTCATTTTTTACTATTTTAAATGCTTTAATAATATTATCAACTCTCTTGTACTTTTTTAATCTACCTAAATAAATAATTATTGGTTCATTAGATTTTTTCAATTTTAAAAATTCAGTTAAAGGCTCATAATCAACTCCGTTATATACAATTTCAACATCTGAAAATCCAAGTTCTTCCAGCTCACTTTTTGAAGACTTGGAAACAGTAATCATTTTGTGTTTTCTATAAAATCTCAGCATAAATTTTTCCATAATATAAATATATAATGCTAAGAACGGATTTAACTCGGTAAATAAAGTTTTTGCATGAATATGGTGAACAATTCCAATTATTGGAATGTTTTTAATATAAAGTGGAGTACCAAGAGGTATTTTTGATATATCATCAATAACAACGTCATAATTATTTTTTCGTAATTTAAAAAACCAATATATTGGAAATATAAAGTTAAATAAGTATTTGTTGGGAATTCTATAAACGGTATAGTTTTCAATTTTTTTAATTTTTTTACAACCTTTAAAAGTTGAAGAAACAAAGTCAATTTTAAAATTTTTAGGTAATCTTCTTAATATTTCATGAATATGAACTTCAGCCCCTCCAGCCTCGGGGTCTTTAATACTTCTCCAATTTACTACCAAAATTTTCATTCTTTCACACTCAATTTCCACAAATACAACGTAAAAACCAAATTTAAATAATTAATAATCTCTTTATGGTTTAATTTTGTCTCTCCATACTTTCTAACTCCAAACTTAATAGGGATCTCTTTAACTTTTAAATCCCTGCCTTTAACTAAAATCTCTAACAAAATTTTATATCCCACCAAGTTCCATTTTTTAATATTTTCTATAACATCTTTCTTCACTGCAAAATATCCACTCATACAATCTTTAACATCAGTTAAAGGTCTTACTAAGAATGTAGCTCCTTTGGATATGATATTTCTCTTAACTCCCCATCCATCATCAACTTCCCCACCAGATCTACTACCAACAACTATATCATACCCATTTTCAATCTCTTTGACCATTTTACTCAAAACAGAAGAATCGTGCTGACAATCAGCATCCATGCAGATTAAAATATTCCCTTCAGCATTATAAAAACCAATCAATACAGCACTGGCTAAACCCAATTTTCCGTATCTTCTTATTAATTTAACTGGATATTTTTTACTCAATTCTAAAGCAACCTTCCACGTCTCATCAGGAGAATTGTCATCAACAACTATTATTTCATAATCATAATTCCTCAGATTTCTATTAATTTCTTCTATAACTATTGGTAAATTGTCCTTTTCGTTATAGGTAGGCAATATAATAGAAATTTTAGCCATATTATCTCCCCCATGTGCTACAAAAACTATAGTTTTTTGCAAAATCTTTTGGAATAACCAATTAGTTCTATGAAAGATTGTGTCATAACCATACATTATAAGAAACAATGCTTTCGGACAGAGATGTCAATAATCCAAAAAATAAAAGAAATTGAAGTGATATGGGCGTATTATAGCTCTACTCAATGCTAATAAACATATAAAACCATATTACTGGTATTATGCCACATAAGTTAAATGATTTATGAATTTATGACATAAGTTTAAAACATCTGAAATTAGACAGCATTAATAATCTGTGAAAAGCCGAGTGTTGCTAAAAAATAGCAAACGCTTTAGGAAAGGCTAAGAAAAAAAGTATTAATATAGTTCATGTTATAAATTAGAAAAAATAGAAAAAAGTTATTAAAAGATTATTATTTCTATTTTATCTCAACTTTAGCATTTAAAAAGACCGGCCCCCTAATGTCTATAACTTTATTCTCCCCCATTATCTGTTTTAAAGCTAATTCATCAACTTTTAGGTTTATGTCGCTTAAGCTTCTAACTATTGGGACTCTGAACTTAAATTCATCTACATTAGAAACTAAAGCTTCTTCAATCTTAGCAACCAATTTATAGATAATTCCATCTATGTATCTAATGTTTGTAGAAACTCCCTCTTCCTTAGCTTTCTTTAAAATTGGGATGTACTGCTCTTTAACTCCTTCAAATGTTGGTGGAATTCCATAGATATTTCCATCATAGACATAGACCTCATTTAATACTGAAGGTCCTAAAAGCTTTTTATTTGGTTCATTCTCAAATATTTCAACCTTAATTGTTCTTTTCTCTCCATTAAAGTTAAATTCTCTTTTAACTTCAATTGAGCATGGGCTTTCCTTATCTTTGTTAGCTATACAAATATCAATAAGTTCATTGGCAAAGTTATAAAACTCATCTAAGATAGGAACTTTATCAACTCTTATCATTCCAGCTATATCCCTATCACTCAACTTATACTCATAAAATTGAGGATAAACCATTGCCCTAACATCTTCATAGCCATAAATTATCATTGCTAATCTTTCAACACCCAACCCAAGGTTCATAACTGGCACATCAATGCCATATTTAGCTAAAGCAATTGGGGAATAGACTCCAAAGGTAGCGACCTCAATCCACTCCCCTAATTTTGGGTGATAAGCATAAACCTCTGTCTGAGTTTCTGGAGTGTAGTATTTGCTTTTCTTCTCATCTGGCTTGAACTTAAATTTTGTAAATCCAAACTGCTCTAACAACCCCTCAGCAACTATTTTCCCATCATCTATACTAACATCTTCACCAACAACAACACATGAGGCAGAGTGATAAGTCATTAAATGGCTTCTATCCTCTCTTTGCTCTCTCCTGAAGCACCTATCAATTGAAAACAACTTTAATGGTAGTTTTCTCTTTTTTATTAAATGGCTTAGAGTTATAAACCATCCGGATGTCATATGGCTTCTTAAAGTTAATGTTGATGCCTCCGGTTTTAAATCCTTAAATTCAGGAAATGCAGTTTCTAAAACTTTTAATCCCATCTCATTACTTACATTTAACGCCTTAGCAATCTCAAAAACCAAATCGTCTCCATCTATGGCTCCTTTCTTATATAAGTGAAGAACTTCCCTTAAACTCTCTTTTTTTTCTTCATTTATATCTACACCTAATTTCTTTATAATTTCAACCTTCTCATTCCCTAAACCAACATCAGGTCTTGGCAATCCAGCTAAGTAAAAACATCTATCTAAAACTGCCATTGCTTCTGGTCCAAATTGCTTATAAATCTCTACTTCATCAACAATGACTGGATTAATCATCTCTTCAAATCCCATTCTAAGATAAGCTTGCCTTAATTTCTCTATTGTTTCCATTACAGGGTGTGGTTTTCCATACATTGGTTTTGCTCTTGGATATCTCTCATCTATATGCTTATCCCTTATTAATTTCTTTGTCTCTCTCCAAGCCTTTTCAAAATCTTTCTCTGCCAATTCTAAAACCTTCTTTGTGTCAAATCTCATTTTATCATCCCTTAATTTTAATTTCTTCTAAAATCTCTTTAATTGCTAATAAATCTAAATTTTTAAGCTGATTAAATCAGGTCTTGGTTTTTTAAATTTATACTCTTCTCTACAAATATCACAGAGTTCTCTAACTCCAATATTTATTACATCATCACTTCCAGGCAACACTCTAATAAATATCCAATCATCTCCAATATTATAACTTTTAGCTAAATCCTCCAACTTATTTAAAATCTTCTCTTTAAATATTTCAACATCATCAATAAACAATCCTCTAACTGTGAGCATTATTCCTACACAGGAACATTTTGAGGCAAAGACATCCATTTCTGAGATAAAAATTTCTCTACCTAAAAGTTTTATAAAAAACTTCTCAATCTCTTCTCTATCATTTAAAATTTTATTCTTCAACCTTTCACCTTTAAAGCGTTCTCTGCCAATTCCTTACAAAAATTGCATTTACTGCATAATTTATTGCATGATTTCCACTGCTCTATAGCTCCATCTAAAGCTCTATTATCCAAATAATAGAAATGCTCTAACTCTCTTGGACAGTCTAACAATTCCATCAAGTTACCATCCCATCTCTCACTTAAATAGGCGTTTATAACTCTTTTTATCCACCCAATTGGATGACTCCTTCCAGATATTTTAAATATATCAACTAAGTTTTTATAATGCTTTAAATCCTCTGGTCTTATAAATGGGCTTTTTATTATCAACTCTTTCTTTTTAATTCTTAGATTTATGCATTTATTGTAATAATAATCATCTAAAGCAGGGATGTTTTGAGCATTTACATGAGAAAAGAAATTAAAGTGCTGTATTCTCATAGGGCATTTATACAAACAAGCTTCGTTAACTAAAATTTTTAACTTACAGGTTACATTTTCTTTAATCTCCTGTATTATATCAAAATGTCTATTTATTGAGCTGTCTAAGGTTATTGCATAAACTTCCTTTTCATCCCAAAACATAGCTTTATCTAAGCTATCAACTAAGGCAATACATGAGACATTAACATCCAATCCATTATTTTTGGCTAAATCAACTAAGTAGGGGTCTGATAAGGCAACACTATCAATGCCAATGTTTTTTAATTGGCTAAATATCCAGTTTATATAGCTAATCCCTTTTGGTGTTAAATGTATTCCCCCAATGCAGGAAGCGTTTATGACTACCTCAAATCTAATGTTGTTTTTCTTTGTATAAGCAACTTGTTTAGCCAAGTCTTCAAAATTTGGTTTGTATAAAGTTGCTCTTCCAGTCCCTATAAACTCTGGAAATCCCATATACACTTCAAAACTTTCTTTTCTTAGCTTTTTATTTATTCTTCTAAGTTTATTAATCTCATCTACAATAATTTTTAATGATTCAAAATTTCCTGGATGAGGAATAGAGAACAATTTGAATCACCATCAATTGTTTTGAAGTAAATTAATAAAGCAAAAAAGAAAATATAGTTTTTTGCAAAACTTATTAAAATTAAAAAGGCATATTTGAAGCTCTTTAGAGCTTATTAAAATTAAAAAGGCATATTTGAAGCTCTTTAGAGCTTCAAATATGCCTTTTTAATTTTAATAAGTTTTGCAAAAAACTATTTGGTTATTCCTCATCTTTAACATAGTTTCTTAAAATTCCAATGCCTTCTATTTCACATTCTACAACATCTCCTGCCTTTAATTCACCAACTCCTGGTGGTGTGCCAGTTGAAATAATATCTCCAGGATATAGTGTCATTATTGAAGAGACAAACTCAACCAATTCATAAACATCAAAAATCATATTTTTTGTGTTTGATTTCTGTCTTATCTCTCCATTAACCCTACATTCAATATTTAAGTTCATTGGGTCTATGTCTTTGACTATTCTTGGCCCTATTGGACAAAAGGTATCGAATGATTTAGCCCTTGTCCATTGCCCATCTTTCTGCTGTAAATCCCTTGCTGTTACATCGTTTAAAATTGTGTAACCCATTATGTAATTGTCAGCTTCTTCTTTTTTAATATTCTTTCCTTTCTTTCCAATGACTATGGCTAATTCAACCTCATAATCTACTCTCTTAGAGATTTTTGGTTTTATAATGTAGTCTTCATTATAGATGATGGCAGAAGTTGGTTTTAAAAATATTATTGGATATTCAGGAATTTCCATATTTAGCTCTTTTGCATGGTCTATGTAGTTTAAACCAACACAGATAATTTTTGTTGGATTTATCTCTTTTATGTCCAAAGTATCACCAGTTTATTATTTATTTTTGCTGTTTTTTCTTATTTTCTAACTTAATTAGATATAAAACTAAGATTAGAGATAAGATTAACACAACTAATATAATTGCTGTGATGTGTATTATAAGCTTTACATCTTCACTATAATCAAGTGCTTCTGGATTATAGTTTTTTATGCATTTTTGATTGTCAAATAAATATAAATCATCGTTAATTACTGCTACAACATATTTCCCATCGTCAGTTATTTTTATATCATGTATATATCCTTTTGAATATCTCCATAAGACTTTTCCATGCTCATTTAATACATAAAGCCCTTTATTTCCATACAAAAATGGAAAGTCTCCAAAATTATTAACTAAGGCAATATATCTCCCGTCTGGTGTTATACATATTTTATCATAAAGTTTTGAAATTTCAATTTTCCATAATGGCTGTAGGTTTTTACCTAAGCAATATAAACATCCCATACTACAACCTATCAATATATTACTTTTGTTTGTTATTTTAAAAAATACAATCCAATCATCTCCAGTATGTATATGCGACTCCTTTATTAATCTTCCATTCGGATTTAATAAATATATAGTGTTATTATAACCACACACTCCGATAACTTCACCGTTTGGATGTATAGAAACATATCCAATAGATTCATTTGTTTGATAACTCCAAATTAGCCCTGATGTGTTGTATAGGTAGACATATCCGTCTTCATCTCCAACAACGCAGATGTTATTTTTTGCCATATCCATAGAGGTTATGTCTCCATTCGTCTCATAAATCCATGAAATCCCATTATCTCTGTCTATTAAATAAACTTTATCTTTAACTCCTACAAAAATATATTTTCCATCTTCTGAAACGAATAAATAAGGCATTCCATTTTTAATATTGTGTTTTTTAAGTATCGTCCCATTTTTATCCAAAATAAACACATACTGTTTATATATTCCTCTTCCATTACTACAATCTACAACTGCAACAATGTAGTTTCCATTTTTTGATATTTTTACATCTTCCATTCCAAAACTATCAGTTGCAGATGTTGCAATTGTCCTATTCCATAGTATTTTCCCTTTATTATCTATTAAATAAACTAAAATGTTCATTTTCTTTTGGTTGTTATCTAAATAACTATTTCCACCCACCACAATATAACTTCCATTTGATGTTGTTGATATGTGATAATCAAAAAAGTTTTCTCCAAATTTTATACTCCATTCTGGATTTATTTCAGCAAAAACAACTCCTAAAGTAGATAACATAACCAATAAAACCATAAGTCTTAAGAATTTCATAATCCCCCTTTTTGATTTTAATTGATTAAAAATAGGTCAAATTAAACAATTAGTAATATAAAAATTTATCGATTAGCAAATTTTCTGTTTTATTTCCTCTATTTTTACAAAATTATCTATTTTTAATCTCTCAAATAAAACAACCATCTCCTTAAAAGCATATAAAACTCCTCTGCTAAATTCATCATCTTCATTTAAATAATCATCAACATATTCCTCAAAAATCATAAAGCAATCTCTTAAATAATAAGCTAATGATTCATCATCAATTTCTGTTTTTGGAAATTTTGGAATTTTTTCTTCAACAGCTCCCATCAATTCTTTCTCAAAATCAATGTTAAGGTAGAGTTCTCCAACATTAAAACCAAAACTTATTGCTTCATCTCTAAAAGTATCTAAGATTATGTAATAACCAAATAAAAGCCCATTATTATATGAGTTTGGATTTTTCTTACAAATAAATTTTATTTCAAGAGCTTTCTTTATCAGCTCTTTAAAAAAGGATTTTAATATAGATTTTAGAGGACTCTCCATATTAATCCCTTAAAGTTATAAAATAACCACTTTTCCATCAACAACATCAATTTTAACTAAGGTTTTAATTTTATATCCTGTTTTTTCCTCAACTATCTTTTTTCCTTCACCTCTTTCAATAACACAGATGATGTCTTTTATTTCTGCTCCAGCTCTTTTTAATGCCTCAATTACTGCTATCATTGTTCCTCCAGTAGAGATAACATCATCTATAATAACAACCTTATCTCCTTTTTCTATTCCGTTTAAATAGAGTTGTCCTTTACTATAACCGGTTGTTTGAAATACAGGAATTTCTCCTGGTAATTTGTATTCTCTCTTTCTCATAATTACATAAGGTATATCTGTGTATAATGAAAGTGTTGTTACCAAAGGAATACCCATTGCTTCAGCGGTAACAATCTTATCAACATCTTCAAAGTTCCCTATCTTAATTATTCTCATAACCACTTCTCTCAATAATTTTGGTTCAACTACTGGAACTCCATCGCTTATTGGATGTATAAAATAATGATACTCTCCTCTTTTAACAATTGGGCATGATTTTAATGTTTCTTCTAATAACAATGTTCCACCTCCAGGTTATAATTTTACTTTATACATTGTTACAATGTTTTATAAACACCAGGGCTTGGTTCAAATATATCCCCTGATTCTTTCAACTCTGATAAATATTTTTCTAAATCCTCTTCTGGAATTCTAACCATTCCAGCAAGTTCTTCAAATGTAATTTCACCAAACTTATCAATAAGAGCTAAAATCTTATCTTTTATGACGTCAGGATTTAAAATCTCAGCGTATATCTCTTCTTCTAAACTCTCTTCTTCAAATGGTTCAGCTCTCTCCAATAAATATTTTCTTGTCTTTTTAATCTCCAAATCTCTAAGTTTTATCCATCTTTCATCTCTCTTTCTAATAATTTCAGCCATAATATATTTCTCTCCATCATAAGTTCTTGGTCTTCCAATAACATCTACTATATCTCCTTCTTCAATATACACAGGCTTCTCTTCAAAGTATCTAACATTAACTCCATCTACATAAAAGGATATGATATTTCCAACGTTTATGTCTTCAACCTTTCCTAAAATTCTAACTCTTCTAACTTTTCTTCCCTCTATGATTAAGGCGTTATCAATAACTTCATTATTTAAAAACTCTTCTGGATAGATTTTGTAAGCAACATATCTCATTATTTTCACCTGTTTCCCAAAATCTTAGATTGGACATTAATTGGGGCTGAAAGCCCCAACTTATAACCAATTATCAAAGGAAATATATTTATTAATGAACTTAGAAGCCCAAAGGGCTTCTATAAGTGCCATATTAGTTTTAAAATTTGATAATTGGTTAAATGGACGTCGGGTATCCCAATAGGGCTAAGCCCTATGGTAAGCTACATATCTCATTGTTTCACCAAAAAATTAAATTTCCTCAACACTTAAGAATAGGCATTTTAGATACTCTGTTCCTTTAGATGTAATTGGATGGTCTGGACTTTGTGAGCCATACTTTATAATTTTAGCCCATTTTTTTGCTTTTAGGCAGGCATCAATAACTAAAGCTTTAAATGCATCTGGTTCTACTGGTTGAGAGCATGAGCATGTAACCAATAACCTATCAGCTAATTTAGCTCCAAATCTGTTTAGCATGTGATATCCTCTAATAGCATCTTTCAAAGCTTTTTTTGATTGAGCAAATGCTGGGGGGTCGAGAATAACCACATCAAATCTCTCCCCATCATCTATAAACTCTTCCATAACCTTAAATGCATTCCCTTCAATAAATTCATATCTATCCTTTGGAATATTATTTAGCTCCATGTTTTCTTCTGCTAATTTTAATGCCTTTTTGGATAAATCTACTCCAATAACCTCAGCCCCTCTAATAGCACAATGGACTGAAAATCCTCCGGTGTAACAGCAGATATCTAAAACTCTATCTCCCTCTTTTATAAACTTCTCTATCTCTAACCTATTTTCTCTCTGGTCTAAAAAGAAACCAGTTTTCTGCCCATCAAATGTAACTTTAAATTTTGCCTCTCCTTCTTTAATGATTGTTTCTGTTTTCTCTCCAGCCAATATTCCTTCTACTTCTGGTAATCCAGCTCTCTTTCTATTCCTTCCAGAACTTTTTTCATATATACTGTCAATACCTAAATCTAAAAGAGTTTCAACAATAACATCCTTCATCTTCTCAATACCGTAGTTAAATATCTGAACTGTAGCTATATCATTATATTTATCAATAACTAAGCCATTTAACCAATCTGACTGAGTATAAACCATTCTATAAGTATCTTTAAAACCTAATTTTAGTCTATATTCATTTGCTTTAATTATCTTCTCTCTTAAGTAGTTTTCATCCAAATCTTCTTTTCTCAAAGTCATTATTCTTACTTCTCTTGGATTTTTAAAACCTCTTCCTAAAAATTTCCCTCTCTTTGAGTAGATATCAACGACCTCTCCAATCTCAATACTGTCAAAATCTTCTTTATTTAAGATATTCTCCCTTGGAATAATTAAATTTCCTTTCTCTATAGCAGAATATCCTCCAAAATCAACATATAACTTTATTGTCATGGTTAATCCACCTTCCTATTCTCTTTTATAGTTTTTCAGTGTATTTACATTTTGGATAGTTAGAGCAACCAACAAACTTTCCAAATTTTCCATCTCTAACAACTAAATCTCCTCCACATTTAGGGCATTTTCCTACAACCTCTTTTTTATTTATTGATTCTGTGTATTTACACTTTGGATAATTTGAACAACCATAAAATGCTCCATAAATCCCTTTCTTTAAAATCAAATCCCCTCCACATTTTGGACATTTTCTGTTTTCTTCTTTAACTTCAACTTGCTTTAAAGGACATTCTGGATTAATACAAACCTCTCTATCTCCAATTTTTAAAATAGGGGATTTGCATACCTCACAAACTTTGTTTGGAATTTTTATTCTACCCTTATCTGGAAGAGAATATTTTACATCACATTCAGGATAGTTAGAGCAACCAACAAACCTACCCTTTTTGTATCTTATTAAAATTAAGTCCCCTCCACACTTTGGACATTTTCCAACAATTTTTCCTTTTTTATTTGTAGCATCTAAGTTTTTGATAAGATAGATTCCAATATCTTCTTCTTTCTTTTTAAACTCTTCTAATATTTTTCTCAATCTTTTTTCTGCCTCTTCTAAAACATCATCTTTTTTAATTTTTCTAAACTGTATTTTTTCTAACTTTTCTTCTAAATCTCTTGTCATCTTTTCATCAATAATTTCTGGGCAGAATCTTTTTAATGTTTCAATTACTGAAATCCCTAAATCAGTTACTTTTAAAGACCCATCATCAATAACATAACCTCTTTTTATTAGTTTATCTACAATCTCTGCTCTTGTTGAGTTATGAACAACAATATTATTTGCAATAAAGTTTGAATATTCTGAATTTATGATATCATAAACATATCCATTATACTTGATTTTTCTAATACTTGAGATGGTTTTTGTGATGAAATCTTTGTTAATTACTTCTTCACCAATATACTTTATAGATGATACTACCTTCATACCTTTTTTCAAATCTTTGGCTTTAACATATCTAAAATCTCCATTATCGTATATCAAAATTGGATGCTTTTCTGTAACTTCAATAAAACTGCCATCCTCAAATCTAATCCTATAGACACTCTCATCTCTTTCCAATTTTCTTCTACTGATAAATTCAAAACTACTTTCAACTTCATCTTTATAATTAAATGAGAAACATTTTATGCCTTTGTTATTTACTGCTAATTCAATGTCTTTTTCTTTATATTTGTCATTTAGCAACTCAAATAGTTCTTCAATTTTTATATGCTTAATTTCACTACCAATTTTAACTTTAATTAATGTATTTGAAGTTAAACATTTTGTTCCTAACCCTTTCTTTTCTAATTCTTTTATAATACTTGCAACGGTATATCTTTTTGGTGGCTGTGTTTCTTTTCTTGTTATTGTTATCTTTTCAACTTTGATTATATCGTTTTTCTTTAATGCTGGCAACTCAATCTCATCAAATTTTGGGAAGTGATATATCTCATGCCAACCTTCTTTTACAGTTCTTGAACCAGATAGCTTAAATTTCTCTCCTTTAATATCAACTTTTATATTTAGATATTCTCTCTCTGCATTATCCCAAAAAGCGGCTAAAGTTCTTCTTGCTATTAAATCATAAATTTTCTTTTCTTTCTCTGAAAGTTCTTCTTTTGGAATATCTACAATATGTATTGCAGGATGTGCAGGGTCTTCTTTCTTTCCTTCAACTGGTTTTAAATTCTCTTTTAAAATTCTCTCAGCCCATTTTCCATAAACTGGATGATTTTTTATTATATTTAGAATATCTTCCAAATACTTTCTATCTTTTGGAAGTTTTTGGCTGGATGTTCTTGGATATGAACAGTTATGCACAACTATACCATTTGCTATAAAGTTGTGATAATTTTCAACTGTTAAATCATAAACCTCTCCTTCATATTCAAGTTCTTCAATTTTTTTGATTTTTTGAATATAAACATCCCCGTTAGCAATTCTTTTTAAATCTCTGTCTATGATATAATTAGATAACTTTCTTAATCTATCTAAACTTAGACCTTTATTTTTTGATAATTGGTTAGATAGGTCAAATTTCTTTGCAATTCCAGATTTAAACTTATTTTTCCAATCTGAAGCATAGATAATACTATAATGATGAGAATATTTTTTATTTTCTAATATATAATCAACAAATCCAGTTTTTTTAATTTTAAATGTCTTTTCTGAATTATTTATAAACATCACTACTTGCTCATTTTCTTTTAATTTTTCAGCTGGTATAAATATTAGCTCATCCCTATAAACTAAAATTGGATGCTCCTTTGTAGTAATAAGTTTGGTTCCATCATTTAAAGTAATTTTTATCAGTTTTTCTTTTATAGTTCTTTTTAAAAGTTTATATTTTGATTTCGTTAATTTTAAGTCTTTATTTAGACATAAAATCTCTCCCTCATCATCTAAGTCTTTAATCTTTTTAATTCCATCTGGCAATAATATCAATGTATCTGGATGTAAGCAAAGCCCTTTCTCATAAAGCTTTTGGGCAATTTCTTGCGTTTCCTTTGGTGATATTTTAAAATAACTGTAAGCTTCTCTCTGTAAAGTTCCTAAGTCAAAAGGTGGAAGTGGTTTTATCTTTCTTTTAGTTTTCTTTATTTCAACAACCTTACCAAATTTTTCATCTTTTATTTTTTCATAAACACTTTTTGCCTCTTTTTCATCCCAAAATTTCTCTTTCTCATGTATAGCTTTTAAATTACCTTTAAATAGAGCTTCAATAACCCAATATGGTTTAGGAACGAATTTTTTAATTTCTAACTCTCTTTCAGTTAAAAAAGCTAATGCAGGACCTTGAACTCTACCAATACTCATTGTTTTCCATCTATTCACTGCCCTTATGGCGTTCATTAAAGCCCTTGATAAATTTATTCCAAAATACCAATCTACAATATGCCTACTCTCTCCAGCATCAACTAAGCCATAATCAATTTCATCAGGATTTTCAAAAGCTTTAACTATCTCTTTTTTTGTTAAGGATGAGAATCTCATTCTCTTTGCTTTTTCTCTACCACAACAATATTTTAATGCATGATAACCAATTAACTCCCCTTCAATATCCCAATCTGTGGCAATATAGAACTCATCTGCCTCTTTTGAGAGTTTTTTTAATGCTTTTATGTATTTATCTACATACTCTTTTCCTTTTTCAACACTCGCAGGCACCCATTTTATATCAAAAACAGGATAGGAACCAAATTCCTTATTTTCCTTTTCAACTAAAGTAAAGAGATGCCCAACAGCACTTGCAACAATAATTTTTTTTCCATTTCTTTCTAATTCATAATATGGAACTCCATCAATGCTTTTTTTCTTAGCCTTTCCTAAAGCGTTTGCTATCTTTTTAGCAACACTCGGCTTTTCACAGATTATTAATGCAGTCATAATTTCACGAGCAACATTTTAGTAAAAGTTAGTAAAAATTAATTTAAGATTTTTATGTTAAATTAGGTTTTAAAAAAGAAAAAGGAATTTTATTTATTTTTTACACAGTTCTCAACAAAATACTTATAAACTTTATATCCATCTTCTGAAAGCTCTGGGTGGAATGACAAAGCCATATATTTCCCTTGCTTAACACCAACTATCTTGTCATCATCTCTTGCTATAACTTCCACATCATTACTCAAAATCTTATCAACTACTGGGGCTCTTATAAATACACCATAAACCTTTCCTAAATCTTTAAATTCAATCTCTTTTTCAAAGCTATCTACCTGCCTTCCATAAGCATTTCTTTTAACTGTAATATCCATCAATTCTAATAAAATTTGATTGATTCCAGTTCCTTTTGATAATAAAACCATTCCAGCACAGGTTCCTAAGATTGGTAAATCAGAATTTTTTATTTTTTCTAATAATCCGTATTTTTTCATTAATTTTCCTATAGCTGTGCTCTCCCCTCCTGGAATTATTAGAGCGTCAATTCCTTCTAAATCTTCAACTCTTTTAACTTTCTTTGCTTTATAACCAGCTTTTTTAACAGCTTCTTCATGCTCTTCAACATCTCCTTGAATTGCTAAGACACCAATAATCATACTCACCCTCGTTTTAATTTATTAATGTTATAGTGTTTATTTCAATCATTCATAATATATCTCTAATTCTTATTCTTTGTTTTTTGTTGTATTTAAATATTCAAATGACATTTATCACGTGGAATGTCCCTTATTTCCAATTTAAAGCTTTTTAAGAGCTTATTTTTTGATTTTAAGAATTTTTATCAAATTTCAGAGGGTAGTCTATTTTAATAATTTTAAGTATTTAGATTTATTAAATTATAGAGATTTTTAAAAGATTTTAAATAATTACTTTCAAATCAAAATTTCCCCAATAAATATTAAAGATTAAAAAATTTTAAAACTTTTTAAAATAGAAAATTAGAAAATAAAACCTAATTAAAAACTTCGAGGGTTTATAAATAAAAGGGGTTATTAACCCTTCGAAAATTATAGTATGAAAAAGCTTAAATATTAAGAGAGATAACATATAAAATAAGCAAAATAATGCCCTGTTAAAATCAGACCGTTTCGGTATGGAAACCTAAATATATAATTTTACTTCTTGGTGATATTTCTTGTTAAAGTTAAAATCAGACCGTTTCGGTATGGAAACACTTCATATATGACATCTTTATCTATACAACCGCATAAAAGTTAAAATCAGACCGTTTCGGTATGGAAACTCTTTTACTCCCTTCAAAACATCCTCTAAAGTTATCTCTACCATAGTTAAAATCAGACCGTTTCGGTATGGAAACTTTGGGATTGTGGCAACACATTAAACATTGTTGGTGTTAAAATCAGACCGTTTCGGTATGGAAACCATTATCTACATACCATAAATTTTTAACCACAGCCTCACCGTTAAAATCAGACCGTTTCGGTATGGAAACTTAACAAAGTTCCATCCTTTCATACCAACTTCTGGGTTAAAATCAGACCGTTTCGGTATGGAAACAATAAATATAAAAGGAGCTCCAAACCCTTCCCCTAATCTATGAAACCTTGTTAAAATCAGACCGTTTCGGTATGGAAACTTCTCAATGAATTCTTTTTCCATAAATTCTTTTAATTGTTAAAATCAGACCGTTTCGGTATGGAAACATCAAACATGTTCTTAACAATTTTCTTTGCTTTGTCTGTTAAAATCAGACCGTTTCGGTATGGAAACTCTATTGTTCCTCCAGTAATTATCTGGGGAAAGTCTGGGTATGGTTAAAATCAGACCGTTTCGGTATGGAAACACTTATTGGGTTAGGGAGAGCCCGTGACTTTCCAAAACCTAACGTTAAAATCAGACCGTTTCGGTATGGAAACTCTTCTTCTGCTACTTAGCCATGCCCTATATGCTCTCATACTTCTAAAGTGGTTAAAATCAGACCGTTTCGGTATGGAAACTTTTTATCTAAGAATTGACAAAACTTTTCATAAAGCTCGTTGTTAAAATCAGACCGTTTCGGTATGGAAACACTAATAACGTTGATACACTAAATTTAATAGTAGGAGTTAAAATCAGACCGTTTCGGTATGGAAACGCCAATAGAAGAGTGGAATTACATCGTTAGATTTATCAAAGTTAAAATCAGACCGTTTCGGTATGGAAACGAGAAAAGAGAATGTGTTTGATGTTAAAATAATATTCGTTAAAATCAGACCGTTACGGTATGGAAACATCTACTTGTTTTTTATCATTTTTGAAAAAAGCTTAGTATATCCTCAAAACTGAAATTCTTTTTTAGTATTATTATAAAAAAAGATAAAATATAATATATTTAATTTTTGCATCCTAATTCTTCCCTCATAAATCTCGCATTACTTCTCCTTATAAACTCTTCACAAACTTCATCTGGATTACCTTCCATAATTAATTTGTTCTCATCTAATAATATTGCCCTATCGCTAATCTCTTTAATAAACTCTACACAGTGTGAAACTAAAACTATTGTAGTTCCAAATCTTTCATTTATTATTTTTAGGTAGTTGGCAACATCTCTCAAAGTTATTGGGTCTAAATCACCAAACGGCTCATCCAAAAACAAAATTTTTGGCTTTGTTATCAACTGCAGTGCCATAGCTACTCTAACCTTTTGCCCTCCACTTAACTCAATAACTTTCTTCTTTAAAATGTCTTTTCCTAAATCTAAAGCCTCTAAAATCTCTTCTGGTTCAAAGGTTTCAACTACAGGTGGGAAGAGTTGATAAATTATATCTTCTGTCAATCCCATCTTTTGCAGTTTTGAAGTCCTTTCAGATTCTGGAACGTCTATTAATTGGTAAATGGCATCAACAATCTTTGGTGATAAGCCAAGTTCTTCTGCCTTTAACTTTGCGTGAGCAATAGCTTTCTCTCCTTTAAGCCCTAACCTATATTTTAATAGATTTTCAACTGTTTGATAATATGGCAAAGAGAATTCCTGATGCATAATTCCAATTCTTTTTCTAAGTTCTACTCTCTCCCATCCATAGTTGGTTATATCAACACCATCAACAATTATTTTTCCTTCATTTGGCAACTCTAAACCAGCCATTAATCTCATAATTACAGTTTTTCCAACCCCACTCGGTCCAATAATTGATAAAATCTCTCCCTCTTTAACATCAAATGAGACATTTCTTAAGTTTAATGTTTCCCCTCCTCTAACAACATAATATCTCTTAGCAACATTTCTAACCTTTATTATTGCATTGTCTTTTATATTTGGTGTTCTCTTATATGGTGGCTTCATCTCTTTTAAGAATTCATTTAAAACTTCTTCAACATCCCCATCCATCTTTACTTTTCCATTTTCTAATAAAATTAATCTATCACAAAGATATCTGTGAATTTCTGGTAAATGAGATGTGATTATTACAGTTATGCCTAATTTATCTCTAATGTTTTTAATAACATCCAATAACTTCTGCTTTGATGCTGGACATGCCATTGTTGCTGGCTCATCTAATAATAAAACTCCCTCTCCCTTTTCATAAATTTTGGCTATCTGCCTACCTAAAATTAATCTCTGCTTCTCCCCACCACTTAATATATTTGCAAAGGCATCTTTTTTATGCTCTAAACCAACTAATTTTAATATCTCTATTGCTGTTTTCTCATATTCTTCCCATTCTTCTTCCATTGGTAGCAACTCATCAGATTTGTTTCTTATTGCATAAAGCTTTCTTATTATGTTGTTTATAACTGGCTCTGCCCATAGTGCAAAGTTTCTTTGTAAATGTATAGCTGTTATCTCTTTAAAGTTATCCTTTCTACCTAAAATCTCAACTTCCCCTTCATCGTAATCTAAGCTTCCTCTTAAAATCCTTATTAGTGTAGATTTCCCAGCTCCACTCTTTCCTACAATTCCTAAAATCTCTCCTTTCTTTGCTTCAAATGAAACATTATCCAATGCTTTAAAATCTCCGTATTTTTTAGTTAAGTTTTTTACTTTAACGGTAATCATGATTATCACCGTCTTTAAATGTGTTTTAGATGTTTGTGCATTCTTTTATAAAGTTTTTAATGAATTGCTTCAATTTTGCTAATTTATCATTTTCATTTTTAATTATATTATCAATATACTCTTTTGGAACATTTTTTGCAATGAAATATGCAATTCCAGCTTTATCTCTTCTCTTTTTTGGTTTATATTCTTCTTCAATAAGTTCGTATTTTCCTTGAGAATTTTCTAAATATTTTTTAAAATCGTCTATTATGTTTTTTGGTATATTATCTATGCCCCATAATCCAATTTTATACTCTTTTCCATCATTTGACTTAATTCTAACTTTATATCTTTTCTTTACATTAGTATTATCGTCTATTTCAATACTAACACCATAATCTTCTTCAATAATTTCTTTTAATTTTTTTCCATTAATCTCTACATCTTTAAATTTATTTATTAAGAAATCAGTCCAATCATGTTCTTTGCATGCATATATGAACAATTTAGTTCTTAATAATTTATCAATTTCTTCATAATCTTCTGAATTACTTAAATTATTAAGAATCTCATCTATTTCTGAAATCCAAAATGGTTTTATCTCTTTATATACTTTTAAGACATTTCCATTGTAGTTTAATGTTAATTTTCCGTTATTATTTTTAAATACTGTATCTCCATCACAAACTACAGCACAGGGTATTCTTAGAGAATCCATCAATTTAATGTATTTCTCAAACCCCGTTTTACTCCCAACATTTAAGATTTCTATATTGTAATCATCTAAAGCACAATCTAATTTTTTAAGTAATATCGGAATACTCAAATATTCAGAATCTCCTTCTGCTAAAATAACTCCATTAGCAAATAATGAACGGATTAAACCATCATTTTGCAGAAATTCTTCTTCTATTTCATTTTCTAAAGTCTCTATGTTTTCTAATTCTAACATTTTGTTATTAACGTAATTAATAATGTAATTAAAATAACATATGGACAGATGATATTCAGTACTCACTTCAGAAATATATAACAAGCATTTTAAGAAATAATTTATATATTCATTCACTTCAAAGGAAATTTTTTCCATATTATAAAATTTTCTCATAAGATTGCCTATAGAAAGCCCATTTTTTTCCAAATTATTTTTAACTTTAAAATTTAATGGCTCATACATTTCTTTTATTTTCTTAATTTTTAAAAGTTGTAATGCCAGAATTTTAAGTTCATTACTTTTTAATTTATGTAATTCATTTAAAATTTTTGATTGCCCATTAGACATCTGTTGTATTTCTTTACGTAATACTTCTCTTAATAATTCAGTGTAAATATTTACTACTTTTGTTTTGCCATTTTTATCTTTATAGAATCTAAATGTATTGGGCAATAATTCGCTATTTACAAAATAAGGAGAGTGTGTAATTATTATGACTTGGTTCTTTTCTAAACGTTTTTTAATATTTTCTAAAAGTTTCTTTGTTTCTTTATTATTTTCTTCTAAACTAAACCCTCCTTTTAAAACATTTAATAATTTTTTCTGATATTTTGGATGCAAATGTAGTGCTGGCTCATCTAATAATATAACCTTTTCCTCTGCACCGATAACAACTGCTAAGATATTCAAAACTTCAAAAATTCCAGAACCAACGTTTTCTATTGGGAAGATTTTAATATCCATTTCGATGTCTTCATCTTTATCTTTTTTATTTTCATTTCTTATTTCTTTAAACATTATTCTAATTTCTGGGAATTTATTTTCATTTATAAAGATGTCTAAGTCATAAATGTTTTCTTGCTTAAATATTAGTTTTAATGTTTCTTTTATTTCATAAAATCTTTTCCAGTGGTAATTTTTTAAATAGAACAAATATTTTGCTAAATCTTTGCCATTACCAACGTATTCTGAAATTGTTGAAATATTTTTAACTTCGAAGGATACTTCATAATTTTCAGTATATTCAATATTGTGAGTTAATCCTTCAATCTTCTCTAAATATTCTTCAATTTTAGGTATGCTAATTTCCTTATCATCTTTTAATTTATCGGAGTTATTGCCATATAAACTAAAAATTTCTCTATAGTATTTATCTTTAGGTTCTTCTTTAACTTTATGTTTTAGTTTAGAGTCTCCACGAATTTCATATTTTTTAGATACATTATATTCAACATAATCGGGAATTTCAAACTGTTTTTCGGGATAAGGTACTGTATCCATTAAGGAAATTATCCCATTATAATAAACTGAGATAATGACATCATATAATGAAATATCATCAGATTTTGGTTTTTTGACATAATTTTTGAGTTCATGAGCAATTCCAATTAAACTTTTATTTCTAATGTTATCAAGTTTAATTTCTGGATTTTCATAACTTCCTAAAGTATCATCTTTTTCCCACCAATCTTCAAAGATAAAATCTAAACTTTCTGTTGGATAAGAACCCCAGTGATCATCGTATAACAAATATTCTCTAATATTATTTTTGCTTCCAATAAGTTCTAAATTTATAAATCCAAAAATATGTTTATGTAATTTGATTAGATACTCTTTTGAAAGTTTATTTTTAGAAATTTCAAGATTTTTTATAATGCCTTTAATGATTTCAACAATACCTTTATATTTATGTCTTAACTCTTCTTCAATTTTCTTAATTTCATCAATTTTCTTTGAAATTTTTTCATCTATTATGCTAAACTCTTCTGTTTCTCCATAATATATAGGAAAATACAAACTTCGACTTTTTACATTATATTTCCATACCAGTTTGCCTTTAGATAAAGATTTTAGTAGATATAAAGAGACTACCAATTGATTTAATAACAATCTATAACGTTCTAATCGGCTATACAACAGATCATACCCTATTAAAGAAGATTTAACACTTTTTATATGATTTAATAACTCTAATATCTTATCTAACAATTTAGATAAATCCTCATTGCTATTTACGTCTAATTTATACTCAAAGTCTAATCCAAAATGACATCTTAAAAAATCCTCTATTAATTTTTTCTCTTTTTCAGTTAATTCAAAATCTACAATAATATAGCTATCTACGTCTGGATTATTCTGGTAAAACTGAATATTCTTTAAGACAGTAGAATGAATCTTATCAAGTTCAATTACCATTTCATCATGTTTCTTAGATTCCTCAATAACTTCTCTTAAAAATTTCAAAACCCTAAATAAATTTGTCTTTCCAGCATTATTTGGCCCCACAATAACGGCAATATTGCCTTCATTAAATTCAATCTTAAACTTATCCTCATTATAACCATAGGAAAATAGGTTCTCAATTTCAATAGCCTTAATCTTCATAAATACCCCCACAATACTACTGATGTAACTAATTCTTATTATCATTAATTATAAATAATTTTAATACCTTATAAGCCTACGAGAGTTTTAAGCTTTAAGGTGGTAACCATCATTGCTGGCATAATTTTATCTGGTGGTAAGGGGGAAAGAATTGGTGGAAAGAAACCATTTAGGGTTTTTAATGGTAAATACCTCATAAACTATCCATCAGATGTTTTAAAAAGTTTAAAAATACCTTATGTTACTGTCTTTGCAAAAAATTCTATTGATTTAGAGATGGAAAGGAAATATTTAATTAAATATAAATGCTTAATATCCTTTGATTTGATTGAAGGTAAAGGTCCTTTAATGGGCATCTTATGTGGTATGAGAGCTTTAAATGCTAAGTGGTTTATTGTTTTGCCTTGTGATTGCCCTTATGTAACCAAAGAAGCTTTAGAAAAGTTGATAGCCAATATTGAGATAGCTGAAAAAAACAACAATCTATGTATAATTCCAAAACATGAAAATGGGTATATAGAGCCACTATTTGCTTTATATAAGAGAGATTCTCTACATATTTTAAATAAAATTATTATGGAAGATAAAAACTTATCGATTAGGTATTTTATTTCCCATCTAAACCCCTTATATATAAAAGCTGAAGAATTGGATGAAAGTAAGAGAATTTTTAAAAATATAAATACGATAGAGGAGTTGAAAAATGTTGAGTAATTTAAAGCTAAAAAATGAGAGGGAATTTAAAATTAAAATAGATGATTATGTTTTGAGAGGATTTATTTATACAGATGATGAAGATAATATTTATAAACTCTTTAATATGGCTTTATCAAAGATAAGATATAGAAAGGCAGTCTTTAACAACTTTAATCTACCAAAAATTAGAGAAAGATATAGAAATAGAGAAATAACTGAGAAGATTAAAGAAAATGATAACTACTTTTTAGAACTCATTGATAGGATAATGAAAGATTTTGGTTACTTTTGTTATTTAAGCTCAGGTACTTTATTTGAGCTTTGGGTTTATTATACAGTAATAGAGTTTTTTAAAGAGCATAAGGAAAATGCTAAAATTGTTAGAAACTTAGATGTTAGCTATAAAGGAAATAGTTTTACAGAAATAGATTTATTTGTTGAAATTAACAATAAAAGAGTTATATTTGAATGTAAAAATAGATACATTAGCTCAAATGCCATTTTAAAACTCTACGGAATTATGAAAATTTTAAATGTGGATTATGGAATTTTAGCTTCAACAAAAGAATTTACAGGGAATTTAAAAAAGGAAGATATCTTTAAAGAATACAACATTTATATACTTGATAAACTGATTGAAAAAGAGAAAAATAAGATTTTTAAAGAGTTAAGAGAAGTGTTAATTAGTTAATGCCTGTAATGGGGCTGGAATTCTTCCTCCTCTTTTAATAAACTTTTCAGATGAGTATTTACTAACTTCCATAATTGGGGCTCTTCCCAACAAACCCCCATAATCAACATACTCTCCAGCTTTTTTACCTGGGACTGGAATGATTCTTACAGCAGTTGTCTTGTTGTTTATAACTCCAATAGCCATTTCATCAGCTATTATTGCTGATATGGTTGATGCAGGTGTATCTCCTGGAATGGCAACCATATCTATACCTACAGAACAAACACAAGTCATTGCCTCTAATT
This sequence comes from Methanocaldococcus bathoardescens, assembly GCF_000739065.1. Taxonomy (GTDB): domain Archaea; phylum AGJL01; class Methanococci; order Methanococcales; family Methanocaldococcaceae; genus Methanocaldococcus; species Methanocaldococcus bathoardescens. The sequence continues at coordinate 1,447,326 of NZ_CP009149.1, forward strand.
TTTCTAAACTTAATGCTCCAGCTTCAACAGCCTCAACCATTCCGCTATCTTCACTAACTGGGATAAAAGCTCCACTCAATCCCCCAACATAAGATGTAGCCATTGCTCCTCCTTTTTTAACAGCATCGTTTAATAAAGCCAATGCAGCAGTTGAGCCATGTGTTCCACACTTCTCTAAACCCATAGCCTCTAAGATATTTGCTATACTATCTCCTCTTGCAGGAGTTGGGGCTAAGGATAAATCTACGACTCCAAATTTAACTCCCAACTCCTTAGAAACCTCTCTTCCAATTAACTCCCCAACTCTTGTAATTTTAAAAGCTACCTTTTTAATTTCATTTGCTAAAGTTCCAAAATCAGCGTCTGGCAGTTTTTCAATAACTGCCCTAACAACACCCGGCCCTGAAACACCAACATTTATAACTTTATCTCCCTCACCAACTCCATGAAACGCCCCAGCCATGAATGGGTTGTCTTCAGGTGCATTAGCAAAAACCACCAATTTAGCACATCCAATAGCTTTTTCTGTTCTAAATGCTGTTTCTTTAATAATCTCTCCCATTCTTTTAACCGCATCCATATTAATTCCTGTCTTTGTTGAAGCTACATTTACTGATGAACAAACTCTCTCTGTCTTTTCCATCATAAATGGGATAGAATCAATTAAAGCCATATCTTCTTTTGTTGCATCTTTATGAACCAATGCAGAGTAACCTCCTAAAAAATCTACCTTAACTTTCTTAGCAGCTTTATCTAAAACCTCCCCAACTTCAATACATGCTTTTATTTTCTCCTCTTTATCTAAATCTTTTATAGCTCCACCAATGACTAATGATATTGGTGTTACTGCAATTCTCTTATTTACTATTGGAATTCCATACTTTTCTGACACTCTATTAGCAACATCAACCAAATTTTCAGCTGAAGTAGTTATTTTATTGTATATATTCTCTTTTAATTCATCTAAATCTTTTGAAACACAGTCCCTTAAGCTTATTCCTAAGGTAACTGTTCTTAAATCTAAGTTTTCCATCTTAATCATTTTAATGGTTTCAATAATTTCTTCTGGTCTGAACATGATTATCACTTTCAAATATTTTAGTCATATTTAAAATTGTTATTTTGTATTTAAACTTAGTTATATCCATCTAATTAAAAGTTTCCAAGTAAAATAGATTTATTTAGTAAAGGAGATTTTTATTTATTTAGCAATATTTCCTCGATTTTCTCTAAGATATTTATTTCCTCTATTTTTCCATTTTTGTTCTTATATTTAAATATAAACCTTTTAATTCCATTTTTCTCTTCTATATGCTCTTTATTATATCTAAGAGAAGTTTTTTCATTGAGTTCAATTTTTCCATTTTTATTTTCTGCGGAAATATAAATTTCAGTCACACTTTTTTCAAATCCAGCGTGTGCTAAAAAGTTTCTTATATTGAATTTATCAACATCTTCTCTTCTAAATTTATATACTGGAATCCAATTTTCTACTATTTCACTAAGCTCATTTGTTTTATACTTGGTATTGACTATGTTATAAATGGATGCAATTTCGTTCTTTATAAATTGAGCATTAGGATTTTCTTTAAACAATGTATTTTTCAATTCTTCAATTTCTTTTAAAGACAGTTCGTTTTTTATTAGTTCTGGAATTTTACAAACTTTTGAGGTAAAGTATGCTTTAACTAACGCATTAAATCCATCTTCGAATTTTAGATACCTTTTTAATTCTTTATTTTCAGCATCTACCTTAATATTTGAAATAAATAAATTGATTATTTCCTTTATTTTATCATTAATCTTTTCTTCATCAACAAAAAATGTAGAATAAACTAACGGTAAGGCATAAACTAAAGATGCTAAAAATGCATTTATATTTTGTTTCATTAACTTTAACTCTCTTATCTTTTTATTTTGATTGATTTCCCTCATTATTTTGCCAATATGTTTTTTATCAATAAATTTAGTAGTATTTAAAAAGTTTGTAGTTACGCCATCAAAGCTTAGAGATGGAACAATAATTTTATCCTCTACAATATGAATATTTAATGTTTCTTTTTCTCTTCCAACATAAGGGTCTGAGTTATAAACAACTAATCTAACCTTGTTTTTAATAGATTGAATCTCTAAGAGGTCTTTAACTACCTTGTATGTTAAGACAGGCATGTAATTTAAACCATGTGTTAAGTCCAAATGAACCTCTAAATCTCCATCAAATCTTTTAGACAATTCATAAAGAGCAAAAGAATAATAATCAACTAAATTTCCATAAAATTTCCCATTTGGAAATGTTCCAACACCCGGACATACAATTATTTCGTAGTTATCAATGTTTAAATTTTCTTTTATAAAACTTTCTGTCTTTTCTTTAACTTCTTTTACAATATCTTCATAATTTTCTGACCCTAAATGAGATAAAGTATCTAAAACCAATATATAAATTTTATCTGGTTTAATTTTTTCACAAATTGCAGATATTGAACTTTTTGACTCTTTTTCAACTCCATCAAATGAGTATATAACTTCTTTCCAAGTTACAAAATTTCCCCATGGAGCAATTAATATTTTTTGCATTATTCCACCAACTCCATCTTAATCCATCCCATTGGGAGTTTAGGTATAAATCTTCTGTCCTGTTTTGAGTATATTGCATAAACTGTTTTTGTTGTAGGGAAATCTAAATAGCTGTTTGCTCTTAACCATGCATTTTTTAAGTTTTTATTTCCCCCACTTAAGGCGACAAATAAACTCTTTATTTTTTTGAAATGAATGAGGTTTTCATCGTTTTTCCATAACAATGGATATATTGTTTTATTCAAAAAGCCCCCTCCAAATCCTAAGTTTAAATAGATAGCTCCATCTTTATTTATATCAGATAATAACTTTTCATAAATTCTTTCAATGTAATATGAATTATTTTTCTTTAATTCAAACTCAACAACTGTTTTTGAAAAATTATTGCAGAGATTTTTTAATATGTTAAACATCTCTCCTTCATCTTTTGGATTGTAATTAGTTTTTAGTTTTTTGTTTATATTTTTAAAAAATCCATCCTCAATTTTTATATTTATTGAAAATGTTCCTTTTATCATCCCTTCCATATTTATTGGTATATTCAGTTTCCTTTTTCTATAATTCCATCTTCTTGTGTGTATAAATTTAAACTCCCCTTTCAAATTTAAGCTATCAGAGATTTTTAAATATTTAAAGAAATCTTCTGGGATGTTTTTTGATATGGCATTTTTTTCCAGTTCTTTTCCTTTTTCATGCAATTTTATATCTCTATTATCCAATATTTTTAACAGTTCAGAAAGGTTTTTATCATAGTAGTTAAAGAGATAAGCAGTTCTTATTGCTCCTTTTATAGAACTTCCCGGAATATAATATTTGTTATTTTGAGATATAAATTTTTTAACTCTTGTCTTACTATCACTCTTTATTTCACATTTTATTTTTCTAATTACATAATCATAAGGATTTAAACCAACACTCTTTAAAATGTCCTTTGCGTTGAGGTTTAATCTATTGTTTGTAGTGTTGGAGATAATTAATCTGCTAATCTCATTTACTTTTTCTAAATCATCCAAATCAGCGATTGCTTTTTCTAAATCAATTATATGAGCAAATCCATCTTCTATAAAATAATCTAATTGGCTATATTCTTCACCACAACCAATAAAAATTGGAGTTATCAACTCACATTTAACCTCCATAATTATCCCTCAAAAGGTATTAATATTGGCTTTCCATGAGCATAAACTTTATGATTCAGTTTATCAGGAGTTGTTGGAGATAAATCTTCAACCCATCCAATAAAGTTATTTTTTACAATTGAACCCTCAGTTAAAGCTAAAATATTTCGTTTTGGTTTTGTTAGATATTCTAATGAATATATGTAGCCCCCAATTTCAATTAATTTGTAATATTCAATATTTTTTATATCCTCTTTGTTAGGAATTCCAACGCCTAAAAGCATTTTATACTCTAAATTGTTATATTTTGAGTCATCCTTTAATATTTCAGCAAAATCTTTGGGTAAATCAACAATCTCAACTTTTTCAAAGAATCCTGCTCCTATACTTCTCTTTCCTCCTAAACCCTCATCCTCTATTAATTTTATTGATGCTTCCAATCTTTTGATAAATTTTTTATCCTCATCACTCAACTCTTTTTCATCTTTTACTTTTTTTCCATCTTTTGTAATATTATAATCAATTAAGAAATAGAACTCAACATTTTCATTTAATTTCATGAATTCGACGTTGTATAATTGCCCCCTATCATCTTTTTCTAATGTAATATCTTTCAACCTATCCATTGCTATTTTCTGCTCTATCTGCCTTGATATTAAACTAATTTTTGCATTTTTAAGTTTATTTACTTTTATATTGAAGATTTTCTTTATTTTTTTAATTTCCTTTTTGGAAATAACAATTTTCTTATTTATTGTTCGATAATCAATGATATGCTTTATACCCTCCTCCCACTTTAATTCACCATCCAATAACTCTCTATATGCTTTTATTGAGAAAAATTGGATTTTTTTAATGTCTTTTGGTTTAATTCCTGAATTTTCTTTTAATTTATAAAATTTTGGATGCTCTGGTTTTGGGATTAGATAAATGTCATCTATTTTATACAATAGAGATGACAACCTAATGTTTTTTATTTTTTCTATATCCCTTTCTAAGTTTTCTTTTCCATATAGTTTGACATAATTATTTACTATTGCAGAGAATAAACTATTTGAATGGAAGATTTGGCTATTTCTTTCTAAACTCCCTTCCCCAAAATGAAATTTGCTGTTTATTTTTGGTTTTAATACTACCATCTTCATAATTCTCACCAAAAGTCAAAAAATACTTAAAAAACAATAATAGACAAAAGATAAAAATTACTGGTTGAAATTAATTGCTTTCCAAACATTTTCTAATTCAGATATTATTTTAGAATCATCCAATCCATCAATAATGTTTGATTCTTTTTTCTTCTCTGCATTTCCTTCATAGTATTCCTTTGGCTTACAAATAAGCTTTAAATTCTTAAATTTTATCTTTCCATATCCTCTACTTCCAGAACCACCTAAATAATCATCTTCTAATAACTTCATCCCTTCAATGAATTTTTTGATTAAGTTAATATCACTTTCTTTGTAAATGTTGAATACAACTTCAAATTTGAATTCACTTCCAGCTACAACTCTTTCAATAAATCTTGGATGTTGGGCAGTTCCTTTTATCCTATCTATAATATTTTCAGGTTTTATTTCTAAGTAATCATGAGGTTTCTTTTCATCTTTTAGCTGTAAATATGCATCTCTAACCATAATCCTAACTGGCTCTTTAATATTTTGAGAGTCGTGAGGTCCAAATAACAAGCAAATTTCACAATCTATATTTCCACAATTACACGGTAGATATCCTCCTTTATCTTTCACATATTTTCCATCTTTTTTTTCTAACAAAGCCCTAATTTTTCCTTTTAAAGAACTTCCCGGAATTAATATATTTCCAAATGCATCTCTAATAACAGGGTTATCAGTTCCTCCAATTTTTAATGTCTCTTTTGTCCCCCCAATATGCATCCCAGTTTTTAATTCAATAACTCCTTCTAAGATAACTTTTCCTTTTAGAGTTAAGTTTTCCATAATTTATCCCCCCAAAGTTTTATTATATTGTTATTCCGCATGGATTTTATGATAAGCAACTAATGCTTCAAAGAATGTCTTGAAATTTTTAAATTTGTCTTTATCATTATTTATTTCGTCTATTATTTTACTAAATGTCCCTGTTAATATTCCCAGAGCTACTTTTTTCTTATTTTTTTCTTCTCCAGTTCTTCTATCAATTTTGCTTGGTTCTTTACCAAAATTATAAGCTAATTTTGGTTTTAATAAAACGAGTTCTTTATACCAATCCCCAGTTTCGTCAATTCTTAAAACATAGTCGTAAAAGTCCCTCATTTTTGATGATGGTATCTCTTTCAATTTTTTAGCTAAATCCTCAGCAATCTCAATAACTTCATTTGCATTTTCGCTGTTGATATTTAATATTGTGTCAATTTCTTCATCTGTTAAGATGCATTTCCCAATATTGCTCATAATATCACCTATTTCTTTTTTTCAATTCAACAATTTTAGAAGAAACTTTTAAATCATTGAAATTTAGCTTAATTTTTGAAGAAAACAGTTTCTTAACCTTTTCTTTAACATAATCCTCTAAGAACTCAACGTATTCTCTTTCATCATCTTTGTAATTTCTATGTAAGTAATAAATTACTCTCCAATAGTATGGGAGGTTTATAATTATCTCACCCTCTTTTTTAATTACATTCTCCAACCTCCCTCCAGTTATTTGAGCTATATGTAAGATTCTTTTCTTTTTAGTTCCTTCAATAGCTTCTTCAAATTTTTTCTCTAATTTATCCTCGTTAAATTCTTTTACCAACTCCTTTAATTTTAAAATCTCCTCATTAACCTCACCAAAGTCAATATATCCGTTGTTCATATATGTCATTAACTTATTCCAAAAGTCCTCATTATATTTAATTTCAAAATCCCAATTCATTGAGCAACTAAAGACGGTTAAAGCATTTTTATCTATCTTTTTCTCATTTTCTTCATCCTCATATATTGTATAGTTTTTACCACTCTCCAATTCCTCCTCAGCCATATTTACTGCCTTTTTAAACTCAAACTTTGGATTAACAAAAACTATTCCAGCACTTACTGTTATGTATGGATTGTAGCAAACAAATCTTTTAAAGTCATCTCTAATTCTCTTAGCCAACTCCCAAATAGCATCCCATGCTCCAACAATTAAAGTATCATCCCCTCCTGCATATACTAAATAAATGTTGTCCTTAAACCTGTATTTTTTCCCATTAACTTCAAACTCCTCATTTTTAATCAAATGAGGAATGTAGCCAGTGAAGAAGAGCGTTAGCATAGAACTTAATGTGCTCATTCTTGATATTGTTGCAAAGCTCCCCAAACCATTGGTAAATATCTCCCCTAAGTTATCAACATCCATCTTTAATATTCCGATTTTTCTTGTTCCAGTCCTTTCTTCAGCTTTTTCTGCCAGTTCATCAAAGTCTAATATTCTCTTTTCATTTTCATCTTCATTTATAGGAAATGCAATTCCCCAGATTTTATATGGTATTATTAGCTCTCCAGATTCTTCATGTGGAAGATTATACCTTTCTAAGAAATAATTTTCATCAGAAAAAACACTAAATTTTTCTTCTAATTCCTTTATTGCAGGATTGGTTAAGAAACTAAACTTTTCGTCTATGGATGGGATAGGATATATATCATTAAACTTAATTTCATTATTTATTTGGAAATGCTTTAATATATCAGTTAAAGCTACAAATGAAGCACAGTATTTACAAATTTTGTTTGTTTTATCGATAAAATACTCATCTTCAACAATGTCGATTTCCTTCCTACAAATTACACACCTATCTTCACTCCCCCTATTATATGGCTCAAATAACTCCTCTAATTTAAATTTAAATCTTTTAAGTTTCTTTTCCACTGTCTTTTCAGAGACCTCTTTCCATTTTTTAGTAAAACTGTCTTTTTCTTTCTTTTTAAAGCTATTAGGGGAAATATCAACCTTTGCAATTGTAATATATATCTTAGTTCTAAACATTTCAAACAATTTTTCGTTAATCTCCCTCTCTACCTCTTCCACAAAATTATCATCAACTTTATAGCTCAAAATGTAGAAATGTCCTCCTCCATAGAACAAAATATTTGTAATTGGGAGATTTAATCTTTTACATATATATTTTGCAAAGTATTCGGTTAAAAAGTCCAAATAAAAGCTTCTTCCTTTCAATGACTTTGTTGCATATTTTGTTGTTATTGTAAATACAAAGTCCTGAATTCCAGACAAATCTCCATGAATTAATGAGAATATTGGTTTCTTCCACTCATCTTCTTTATTGTTTAGGAGTTTTTTCAATGCCTCATCATCAATTTGCTCCTTAGCATGTTCATTTTTAATATACATATGGTATAGACAGCAGGCAATTGCACATGTTGTTTTTGAGTGGTCAAATAGTGAAACATCTGGTAGGCCACCTTTTAAACTCCCAGATTTTTTCCATATAGTTACAGAAGGGACACACCAGGTATATTTTTGTATTAGTTGGTAGAGTTCTTCAAATGAGACATTTTCTTTGAACTCATCAATTTTATCCTCAAATTCATTAAATAAATCCTCATATTTTTCGTTTGGATAACGTTTGTCTGTAAATATTGCATCAGACACATTTAGTGGTTTTAGAGAATATTTAAATCCCATATCATAAATTTTGTTTAAAATCTTTTCTTTCTCTTCTTCGCTAATCTCTCCCATCTTAACTTTATCATCTAAGTTCTTAACCACATAAACAGTCTCAAATATTGAAAGTAATTTTTGTTCTTTAGTTATTAAAATCTCATCAAAATCTCCTTTTGGTTCTTTTCTTTCCCCACTACTTAACCAGTCAGCCAATCTAACAATCCCAACCAAATCGGTTTTTATACTGCTGTTATGGTGTTCTTTAACAATTTCCAATATTTTATTTTTTGTCTTTTTATCTAAGTCACTTAAAAATCCTTCTTCAAACTTCCTTTTTAAAAATTCATAACTAAATTCTTCATGTTTTTTAGATTTTGGCTTATCACTGGATCTTTGAACAAATTTTCCAATGTCATGCAGTAATGCTCCTATTTTCAAAGCTTCATACTCCTTATTATTACTCATTAACATCCCCTTGTAGTTTATATTATTAAACTAATTTATTAAGTGTAATTTTATTTAATACTTTCTAAATCTACAATGTTCGAATTCTCTAATGGTAATTATTTTCCTACCTTCATTTATATCCTTTACTATTCGTTTTGTAGTTGAGTAAATTGGGATTAGGTTGTTATCAATAGCCCACTTAACCATAATAAAGGTAGCCCCAAAATCCCCCTGAATTAAAACATAATCATTAGGTTTTGCATTTTCTTTCAAAAAGTCTTTTATTGGTTTTAAATAATCACTAAGATTTTCAAGTTCTGGAGAGATGTTAGACCATAATTCTTGAAGTTCTTTAGGTAAGTAAATAAATTCATCTACTTTCAAATTTTTCCTTGCGTCTTCAATCTGCTTATCTGTGAGCTTATGGGAGAATAATAAAAACATTATTAGACATAATCTCACCAGTTATTACTATAATATCTCTTATATTCTATTTTTATTATATTTAGAGGAATTTCTTCAACGATTTTTAATAAATCTTTATTTAGCTCTTCTATTATATTTTTTGAAGCACTTAAAACGTCATCTGAAACTTGATTGAACCTATTTGAATATATTTTAAAGTAATTTTTGTTTATTTCTTGCAATATGAGATTTTTTGAACATAGTTTTCTATTTAGTAGAATCCATCTGAATATGTCAGCATTTTCTCTATTTTCAATTCCATATAACTTTGAAAGTTTAAATTTTGCATAATGTGAAACTGCATTTTGTAGTGCTAAACCATCTAACAATTCCTCATCCTTTACATTCTTTAACAAATTAAAAGATTCTTCCAATTCTTCAATATTGTTTATTCTTTTATGGAAAATATCAATGATTTCTTTTAATTTTTCACTATTGCATTTATTATTCCTATTTAGAAGATATTTACTGATGAAATTCCAATATATTTCATTATTTTCAAAATTATACGCTTTAATAATCTTATTAATTATTTGAATATTCAATATATCTTTTAGCAATTTAATGAGTTTTTCACTATTTTCAGGATTATTTTTGATTTCAGATTTCAATTCTTCAATAATTTCATCAAAATTTGGTAATTCTATGTTTCTCAACAGATTTGTAACCATTTTTAAATCTTCTTTAGGATTGAATTCACTACCTTTTTTGCTAACATCTGCATGGGCTATCTTATTTCTAATATCCCTTAACTTTTGATGAATATCTTTAATATTTTTGTAAGAAGAATCTTTTAAGCAATAAATCATTCCTTTCATAACTTCTCTGTTTTTGTAAATAGGAGGGAGGTTGTAAAACTCACATAATCTCCAAAATATTGAATCCGTTAAGCAGAGATATCCAGAGCTGTATTTCTTATTATCAAAATTCCATTTTGCCATTGATATCAGAAACTCGAAATCGGATTTTGAATCACTAAATTTATTAACGAATTTATGAAGCTCTGAAATAAAGTATTTTAAAAATCTTCCATTATCTGGACAACCGTTTAATAGAGATTTCAATTCTTCTATTTCTTCTCTCAATTCTTTTAGGTAATTTGCATCAATATACTTAGAGATTTTCTGAAGTTTTTCAGAAATTTCTTTATTTTCTTTCTCTAAAAGTTTTGAAATTAAATAACCGTTTCCATAGGTTGTAAATTCATACATCCCTTTAATCCACTCCGATATTTCAAATATTGGGCTCAAATCAACTACGGGAGCATATCCCAATTCTCCAATTACGGTATCCACCATTCCATAATAAATGCCTTTGAGTTTTACATTCTTAAAGTATTTTATAAATTCTAACATAATATACATGAAAAGGGGGATAGACCTAAATGAGTGGGTGATGTCTAAATAAATTTCATCTCCATTATTAATTTCTTCAATTATTCCCATAAAGATGTCAAAATTCTCCCAAATCTCATCTTTATTAATCCCATACTTGATAATTTTGCATTTTGAACCGCCTGTGGCATTAGGATTAATCTTTTTCAAATACTTGTCAATAACTTCCTCAACCTTCTTTAATTCTTCCTCAGATAGTTCATGGTTTTTACAATTTGACTTATCTATTTTCTCTTTAATCTTAATTTTGTAGTCTTCATCAAACTCATCAACTTCTTTGGCATAGTATTCATACAACTCCTCCCACATTGATTTAGAAGTCCCAACAACGATAACTTTATCAACCTTTAATTTTTTAGTTAAAACAGAGATAATAAATGGGCTACTAATAGGTTCTTTATCTCCTTCAAATTTATAATTTGCCTGCCTATACTCTCTTTTTGGGGAATTTTTGTCTATAACTCCAACACCTAATGGAGCTATTAGCACCTTTGCCATCGCTCCCACCTAATCATCTAAAAGTAAGTAGAACCTTAAACATAGCAATAAAGTAATATATAAACTTTTTGTTACTTTATAAAAATAAACTAAGGTAAAAATGGTGATAATTTATGTATATCCTAAAAGTAGCCTATGATGGAAGATATTCCTTCCAACGAAACTTTTAGTAAAAGTTTCATCAAAACGGATGCATCACCTCGCTTCGCTCGGTGATTAGATGAAATCCTTCGGATTTCATTACTCGCCTTCGCTTCGCTCGGCGATGCCTCTTAGAGAGGTGGGATTATGCACATATTAAAAATCGCATATGATGGAAGATACTCTTTCCAACAACAACCACATAAAGAGACAGTTTGTGATATTTTGTTAGATACCTTAGAAGAAATTGGGATTTTAGCTAAAAAGAAGATAATTTACAGTGGAGGGAGAACAGATAAAGGAGTCTCTGCCTTAGGAAACTTTATTGTTGTAGAGCTAAAAAAAGAACCAATACTCTCATACATAAATGCAAAGTTAAAAGATAAAGGCATCTGGGTTTTAGGATATAAAGAAATTGATGAGATCCCAAAAGTAAAATACAGACATTATAGGTATATACTTCCAAATATCAACTATAACACAGAGGCAATAAAAGAAGGAGCAAAAAAGATGATTGGAACTCATTCCTTCCACAATCTATCAAAAAGAGATAGGTCAAAAGAAAAAAGTCCAATAAGAACAATTTATGATATAAAAATATCTGAGAATGATTTTTATTTGACAATAGATATTATTGGAGAGAGTTTCTTATGGAATATGGTTAGAAAAATAGTTGGAGCTTTAGATTTAGTAGGAAGAGGAAAAAAGCCAGTTGAATGGATTGATAAATTGTTAGATGAAAATTATAGAGAAGGAGTTCCTACATTTCCACCGGATGGATTGATATTGGTTGAGGCAAAGGTTGATATTGATTATATATATGATAGCTACTCAATAAGAAAATTTAGAGAGTATTGGGAAGAGTTCTTTAAATTGCATGTTATGAAATTGGGTATTGCCAAAACAGTTTTAGATTATACAAAATAGATATATAATTTAACTTTAAGTGTACCCCGGGGGAGCAAAGGGGACTCACAGCTTGCCGGGCTGTTGCTCATCCCCCGCGGTTTCCCGGGGCATATTTTTATATTTTATAAAAGCTTATAGAATAAAATATTCATTAACTCAAATTTAAATTTTTTGCTGAATAGCTATTATAGGATGAGAGAATGAAAAAATATATTGTGAGTATTGGAGTAGATATCTCAGATAATGATGTAAAAACTAATCCTAAAGTTAATGAATTGGTTAATAAAGAAGTTAAGGAAAGATTATCCAAATTAGGAATAAAAGCATGTATCTCAAATATAACCGGTGATGATATAGTTATAACATCCTTTGTTACGGAAGATTTGATTGAGGAAAATAATAAAATAATTTTTGAGATTTTAAATAAATATGCTGAGGGTTTTGATGATTTAAAAGGCATTTCTAAAGAAAAAGATAAAGCTGGAGAAGGTTTATCATATGCAATTGCTGAAGCGGCATCAGAATATGGTGATGCTATAATAGTAGCTTTCGACACCTACGGTGGAGAGAGTTTTGTAGATGAAATAGCTTTATTTGTAAAGGAAATTGGGGAAAAGTTTGGATACGATGTTGGATGTTCTGTTTCTAATGAAGCTGTTAAAATTCCTGGAGTTGGATATACTGGAGCTGAAAGTGATGACCCAGTAGTTATTATAACAGTTGAGGAGCTTGAAGATATCCAAAAATTAGCTGGACTTATTTATGGTGGTTTGCTGAGTTTTGATAAATTGTATTTTGTTAAAAATGGTGAAGGGGCTAATATAATCCCACCTGGAGTGATATATACAATGTCGGCATTTTTAAATGGGAATGTGATTGATTTATATGAGGGAATTAGAAGGAGAATAAAATTTTAATGTGAGAGTATGGACTTCCAATATTTTATATTGGCATTTACATCAATATTCTCAATTCTGAACCCATTTGGTGCTGTTCCTGTATTTATAACATTAACTGAATCGTATCCAAGAAAAGAGAGAGATTTAGTAGCAAGGAAAACAGTTATTTATACATTGGCTATACTATTAGTTTTTGCACTTTTTGGAGAGTGGATATTGAAATTTTTTGGAATATCATTAGATGCCTTTAAGATTGCTGGGGGGATTCTACTATTATTAATTTCCTTAGACATGGTTAGGGGTAAGCAAGAAGCTAAAATTCATAGAAAAGAGATTGAGGCAGCTTATGAAATTGATGAGATTGCTTTAATGCCATTAGCAACACCTTTATTAGCTGGGCCGGGTTCAATAACTGCCTGTATGGTGGCAATGGCTGAAGCTCCAACTTTTGGCGATAAGTTTTTGGTAGTATTGGCAATATTAGCGTCTCTTGGGATAACCTATTTAACACTGCTTTCAGCTGAAAGTGTTCTAGATAGAATTGGAAAATTGGGGATTAGAATATTAACAAGAATGATGGGTCTTATACTTACAGCCATTGCCGTTCAGATGGTAGTTAATGGAATTAAAGGAGCTTTACTTTAAATTAAATTCAAATCGAATTTTTTGAGGTGGTTGGTTTGGATATAAACTTAGACAAATATAAAAATTTAAGGAGAAGCTTAGAGAGGGAGTTAATTAACTTAAACCCAATACAAAGAGGAGGAATACTACCAAAAGAGGCTAAAAAGGTAGTTTATGAGTATTGGGATGGCTATAGCGTTTGTGATTACTGCCATGGTAGGTTGGATGAGATAACTTGCCCACCAATAAAGGAGTTTTTGAATGACATAGCTAAATTTTTAAATATGGACCTTGCAAGACCTACCCACGGAGCAAGGGAAGGGAAATTTATTGTCATGCATTCAATATGTAATGAAGGAGATTATGTAGTTTTAGATAAAAATGCACATTATTCAAGTTATGTTTCTGCTGAAAGAGCCAAGTTAAATATAGCTGAGGTTGGATATGAAGAAGAGTATCCTACATACAAAATAAACTTAGAGGGTTATAAAGAAGTTATAGACAATTTAGAAGATAAGGGGAAAAATGTTGGATTAATATTATTAACTCACGTTGATGGAGAATATGGAAACTTAAATGATGCCAAAAAAGTTGGAAAAATTGCTAAAGAGAAGGGGATTCCATTCTTGCTAAATTGTGCATATACCGTTGGAAGAATGCCGGTTGATGGAAAAGAAGTTAAAGCTGATTTTATTGTTGCGTCAGGGCATAAAAGTATGGCGGCCTCAGCTCCTTGTGGCATTTTAGCATTTAGTGAAGAATTTGCTGATAAAATAACAAGAACATCAGAAAAATTCCCAGTTAAAGAAATCGAGATGCTTGGCTGTACAAGTAGAGGATTGCCTATAGTAACTTTAATGGCAAGCTTTCCTTACGTTGTTGAGAGAGTTAAGAGATGGGATGAGGAGCTTAAAAAAACAAGATATGTAGTTGATGAACTTGAAAAAATAGGTTTCAAGCAGTTAGGAATTAAACCAAAAGAACATGATTTAACTAAATTTGAGACACCAATATTGGATGAGATAGCTAAGAAAGATAAGAGGAGAGGGTTTTTCTTCTATGATGAGTTGAAGAAGAGAGGTATTGGAGGGATAAGAGCAGGAGTTACAAAGGAAGTGAAGATGAGTGTTTATGGCTTAGAATGGGAACAGGTTGAGTATGTTGTTAATGCAATAAAAGAGATTGTTGAGAAATATGGAGAACAATAAAAAAATAAATTTTATATTCTAAACTCTCCACTTTCTATTTTCTTCTTTAACTCTTTAGCTAATTTTAAAGCCCTCTTTCTATCTGATTGCCTACATGTTATTGGAATTCCACATATAGAGCCAAGTTTTGTTTTAAATACTCCATAAGGACAGATATTACAAACTCCACATCCAAAACAATCTTCAGTTATCTTTATTTTTCCTCCCTCTTTTTTTATTGCAAAAGTTGGGCAATATTCTTCAGCTAAGCATCTATCACAGTTTTTACACTTATCTGGGTAGATTTTTGGCCTTAAATCCACATTTTCCCAAACTTCTGCATAGTTTCCAACATCTATAATCTCTCTACCAAATATATTAGCTAATGGTAATGCAATATCTTTATCAAGCTTTTTTAATGCCTCTTTATGCTCATCAACTTTAATTGGAATGGCTATTGTATTATATATCTCTATTCCATGTGAAGTTATAAATCCTCCTAAATAATAGGCATCCATGTCCTTCATATCTGCAGACATCATTAAATTTGGCTTTTTTATTGATGACCTTGTTCCAAAACCTAATATGATGGCTTCAGCTCCATTTAATAGAGCTTTTTTTCCAACAACGTCTTTTTCATCGTTAATAATCATATTTTCTAATGGGTTGTACATTCCACAGCCAGAGAAAGATGCTTCACCTTTCTTTAAAGGTAATCTATGGAATATGGTATTAACTTCTTTATCAGACAAATTTGTTATAGCAGAGTAGTTTTTAAACGCTACCCTTGTCCCAATCATCTTGGCTGTTGGTAAATCTTCTATAGTAACTTCATTTCTATAGGTTTTACCTTCACTTACAGCTTTTGCCTCTACAATTTTACCTTTAACTAAATCTTTAAATAAAAATCCTACTTCTCCATAAAATATTGCATCAACTTTTCCTAAATATTCGTTTGGACAGACACCAACAACTCCTTTAATGTCATCTAAATATATTTCCTCTGCTTTTTTAAAAATCTCGTTAAATGGAATATGGAAAATTCCAGCAGTTCCAGACATTATTCCGCAAGTTGCAGAGGTTACAATATCAACCTCATCTATTTTATCTTCTTCATTATTCCTGATGTATTTTTTTAGTTCATCTATTGTTATTACTTTTAATTCTTTTTCCACAGTGCCACCTTTTTTTATCTTCTTATGCCTTTGCACATTTCTAACAATCTTTCTATTCTCTCTTCAGTTGGTGGGTGAGTTGAGAAGAGTTTCATAACGAAATCTTCTTTAAATGGATTTATTATAAATAGATGGGATGTTGCAGGATTCCCTCTCTCTAATGGATAAATACTAACTCCTTTTTCTAACTTAGCCAATGCATTAGCCAACCACAATGGATGAGTTAACTTAGCTCCCTCTTCATCTGCATAAAACTCTCTCTGCCTTGAAATTGCAAATTGAATTAATGTAGCTGCAATTGGGGCTAATATTAACAGCAAAATTGTTCCAATTAACTCTAATGGGTTGTCTTCTTCATCCCCATATCCAAAAAATAAACCCCATTTTAACCATTCAGCAATATATATTACAGCTCCAGCTAAAGTAGCAACAATAGTGCTTATTAAAATATCTCTATGCTTTATATGGGATATTTCGTGTCCAATAACCCCTTCTAACTCTTCTGGTGATAATAATTGCAATATCCCTTCAGTTACAGCTACAACAGCATTTTCTGGATTTCTACCTGTGGCAAATGCATTTGGTGTCATTGTAGGGACTATAGCTACTTTTGGTTTTGGTAACCCTGCTTTTCTTGCAACCCTCTCAACCATTTGATGTAGCCAAGGCATTTCATGCTCTTCTAAAATTCTTGCGTTATAACTCATTAATACAAATTTATCGCTGTAATAGTAAGCTATAATATTTGGAATTAAAGCGAGAATTATTGCTATTAATGGATGAATATGTAGCATTATACAAAATACATAAATCAATCCTACAAGAAGAGCCATTAACAAGTAGGTTTTTATTTGATTCATCATAATCATCACACCAAATTTCATTATTAGATATTGTTGTTTAAAAATATTGTAAATATAAAAAGCTTAAATAATTTATGTTATTAATAATATTTTTAATAGCTTATATTTAAATATTCAAATGACATTTATCTCGTGGAATGTCCCTTATTTTCAATTTAAAGCTTTTTAATTTTTTATTTTTCAATTTTAAGAATTTTTATCAAATTTCGAAGGGTAGTTTATTTTGATAATTTTAAGTATTTAAATTAATTAAATTATAGAGATTCTTAAAAGATTTTAAATAATTACTTTCAAATCAAAATTTCCCCAATAAATATTTGTATTTATAAAATTTTAAAGATTTTTAAATTAAAAAACTAAAAAATAATCTCAAATTAAAAACTTCGGGGGTTTATAAATAAAAGGGGTTATTAACCCTTCGAAAATTATAGTATGAAAAAGCTTAAATATTAGAAGAGATAACATACGAAATGAGAAAAATAATGCCCTGTTAAAATCAGACCGTTTCGGTATGGAAACTTTAGTTGATTTGTTTGATTTTGGCTTTGCTGTTTTGTTAAAATCAGACCGTTTCGGTATGGAAACAAATAGATGTCCTAACGATGTGGAAAGGTGTCAATTTTGTTAAAATCAGACCGTTTCGGTATGGAAACAATCTACGTATCTTCTTATATATATACACAACCAACGTTAAAATCAGACCGTTTCGGTATGGAAACCCCCCACAAGCCCTTTGAAATTATCATTTAATTTGGTTAAAATCAGACCGTTTCGGTATGGAAACCTTGTCCTTGTCCCGTAGTAGTGTCTTTTATGTGTGTTAAAATCAGACCGTTTCGGTATGGAAACTCTTTTTAATCTTCTCTAAGTCAATCATAAAAACCGTTAAAATCAGACCGTTTCGGTATGGAAACTCTTTTTAATCTTCTCTAAGTCAATCATAAAAACCGTTAAAATCAGACCGTTTCGGTATGGAAACAGCTACTGATTATTTTCACTGCTGTTGTTATCATCCCCATCATTGTTAAAATCAGACCGTTTCGGTATGGAAACGCTTTTACCCTCCCCCGACGGCCCCGTGATTGCGAGGTTAAAATCAGACCGTTTCGGTATGGAAACAATTTTAGCTATTTGATTAACTGAATCCCATTCTTGTTAAAATCAGACCGTTTCGGTATGGAAACATAACAATCTTTATCCACGAACAAAAATAATTTATCTGTTAAAATCAGACCGTTTCGGTTTTAAACTCATCCAAAAATAGCTATTTTTTTTTCAAACTGAACTTAAATTCCAAAGTTAAGGATAAGTTAGGAATTTTCGAAGTGCATGCCACTGTTTTATAGAGGGTATATTGCCGATTTATAAAAAATAGGCAGTCATTTTGTATAATAACTAATTAAGGGAACATGTTAAAGAAAGATAAAATGGAAATGAAAAATTATATCCAATAGTTGAAATGTTATCCAAAATAAAAGAGCATATACTCTGAACAAAAATATACTTGCATAAGTGTATATTCTGCCACCTTTCCAGTGAAGATAACAAAAGTTATATTCTATAGTTGCCATAACTATGAGTAGAAAAATAGAGGATGATAGTTATGGAGTTATCTAACAATGATGTGTTTTTTATTGCCATGGGGATTTATTTGTTCCTATTGTTTGCTATTGCATTTATGACTTATAGGTGGGCTAAGAGTGTAAAATTGTCTAAAACATAATTTTAACTATTTTTTATTAGCTTATTTCCTAAAATCCAAAATGTAATTATTCCTATTACTGCTATACAACATAATCCAATGGCAATAGCTTTTTTATACACAAATAGGTTGTATGTGCTTAGCAATAGTCCGTAATAGCTATGTTCAATTAGCATATTAAATATTTTCCTAACAACATAGTTGTAGAATTCTATTCTATCTTCTATGCTTAGTTGTTTGTAAATGTCAAAGCCATAGCCCAATATAAATTGGAAAGCAAATAATAAGCCAATTCCCATAATTACCATGAATATAATGCTTATGTTAGTTGGATACTGCAAGGGCTGGAACATTATACCAATAGCTATAACTAAGTAAGTCATAAGAGTTAATTTTATTATGGAAATTGTGTTATCTATAAAATAGGTTATTTTATCGTTCATAGCAACACCATTAGGGGCTTTACCTTTCTATTTTTCTAAGGGTTTATTTAAAACATAGCATCTGGTGTGGTGTTGCTATTTTCCATTGTTAATGTAATACTTTTATTTTTGCTTAAGTAAACTAAATTGTATGTTATCATACTTAAGAGCTTATTTTTCAATTTTAGGATTTTTAGGAAATTTCATTACGGTGTAGAAAAGCTTAAATATTAAATGAGATAACGTATAAAATAAGCAAAATAATGCCCTGTTAAAATCAGACCGTTACGGTATGGAAACTACGCCCAGTTAAGTGCTATAATTTATGGACTATTAATAGTTGTTAAAATCAGACCGTTACGGTATGGAAACCCTAATTTTTTTATTATGTATCTTAATTCATTATGAGTTAAAATCAGACCGTTTCGGTATGGAAACGTGTTTTATGAGTTCTTCTGGTGTGAATGCTGGTGGTTTGTTGTTAAAATCAGACCGTTTCGGTATGGAAACATTTTACCATTCAAAGACCATTATAGAGTGTATGGATTAAAATAAAGCGAAAAAAATCATAAATTCTTACTTTTAACAATTTTTTTAATCTTTAAATATAAAGTGGCAAACAAAACAAGCACTGGGATAATTTCTAATCTACCAATCCACATAGCTATAATTCCCGCTATTTTTCCAATTATTGGGGTTTTTAGAGTAACTATGCCTAAAGACATACCTATATTTGAAGTAAAAGAAATAGCATCAAATATTGCCTCATAAGGGCTGTATCCCAAAGATATAAATGTTAAAGCCATTAAAAATGAAGAAAAGCTGTATAAAAAGAATACAACAAATGCTTCTCTAATTATTCTATAATCTAAATCAATATTATCAAGATGTTCATGAATTACTGCTGATTTTGGGTAGATAATTTCTTTTATCTCATACCAAAGGGCTTTTAACATAACTAAAAACCTAATTATCTTAACCCCTCCAGTTGTTGTTCCAGCCCCTCCACCAATCAGCATTAAAAAGATGATTAAGAATAAAGAGAGATTTGAGAGATTGCTAATATTTATCGTTGTAAATCCAGTTGATGTCATTGCTGAAACTACTGTAAAGAGAGAATCAATTATTGGGACTTTATCTTTTATTGAAATAATTATTGAAGTTATTGCTATCACAACTAATGCATACTTTGTTTGAATATCATTGAAATATTTTCCAGTTAATATTCTATGGTGAATAGAGAAAGATATAATCCCTCCAATCATCATTATACCAATCATAATAATTTTAGCAAAATCATTGTATGGAAAGCTATAATTGCTTATACTCATTCCTCCAGTGCAAATACCAGTCATTGTTAAATTTAAAGCTTCCCAAAAATTCAACCCAGCCAAATACAACAAAAGAATCCCCAAAATAGTATATAAAACATAAATCCACACAATTGTCTTTATTGTTCCTATAGCACTTGGCATTATCCTTTCCTGTCTTGCCTCAGATGTATATAATAAATAGGCAACAGTTCCAGACCTTGCTAAAACAAGGGCTGATAAAACCAATATCCCAACTCCACCAATCCACTGCTGAAAACTTCTCCAAAATAAAATTGATTTTGGTAGAGATTCAACATCTGGGATTAATGTCATTCCTGTTGTTGTCCAGGCAGACATGCTTTCATAAACTGCATCAACGTAAGAAAAATAAGGTATTGATAGATATAGTGGGATAGCCCCTATAAATGAAGCAATTAGCCAAGCTAATGCAGAAGCAATCATAGTGTGATGCAATTTTAAATTCCCTGGTTTGGTAATTTTCTTTAAAATAAACCCAAAAATAGTAAAAAATATCCCAGGAATTAAGAAATTAAAAAGAGTATTTTCATTGTAATATATAGAAACTATACAAGGAACTAATGTAAATAGTCCGATAATTTGTATAATTCCCCCCAAAATTTGTAAAATTCCTTCAACATTTTTTTTCTTAACTACTTTCAACATTTCACCTTAAAAAATAATAAAAGAAAGTTATATTCCCTCTTCTAACATATCTTCTTCACTCAATCCCTCCAATTCAATCATTGTTTTCAATCTTTCAGTGATTATATTTAAACATTTATCAACTGTTTCACTAATCTTTATATTCTCAACTACAGGAATTCCCTTCTTTTTTGCTGTTTCAACCATATAATCGTTTATCATTCTAATAATTTTGAAGTGTTTTAAATACCTCTCAGTAGGTCTGCTTGAAACTCTCCCCCTTGCATAGAATCTCATTTTATGTAACTCCTCATTATAAATTGTTAGCATAATAAAGACAACATGAGAGTTCTCCAAATATTTATCCTTTAAAAGTGTTGGAATTAGGTGAGTTCCTTCAATAATTACACTCTGCCCCTCAACTAAACATCTATCTATAACTCCCTCTACCCCAGTTAATACAGCTTCAGAATGTCTCTCAAACCCTTTAATGTATTTGTTGCCTTCATCGTCTCTCAATACTTTCCAAGCTGTATAACTTGATTCGTAAAGTGTAGGGATTAATTCCCTTGAAATAACTTTCCTCATAACTTCCCTTATGGAATCAGTTCCAATAACACTCGGAATTCCTAATCTCGATGCAATCTCAAAGGCAATTGTTGAAGTTCCAACCCCACTCGCTCCCCCAATTAAAATAACTATCGGTCTTCTTCCTAAAACCATTCTCCATAATAGATATTTCTTAGCAACTTCATCATAATTTTTTGAAATTAAATAGTAATAAACCCTCCTCCTAAGGTCTGCCTTATCTATAACTCTAATATTTTCTTTTTTTAGCATCTCATATATATCCCAAGCTATTCTATAGGCAATACTTGGTTTTAATCCAGCAGCAGTTAGAGACCTCGCTAAAATACCCTTTGAAAATGGCATCTCATAGGATTTTCCCCTCACAATAATATCATTCTGCAAATTCATCATTCCACCAAACTAATCCAAAATTTCATCAGCATTCAACTTTTCAGCGTTATAGAGTTGTTTAGCTCTCAAATATAAAAGCTCATCCTTATCATCCTCAACAACAACAAAAATTTTTTTTAGCTTATATTTTTCTATAAATCTCTCAACATTCTTTCTTGCTATTTCAACCTTTTTCTTCAATCCCTCTAAAGCTTTTTCTGGAATGCCTATAGCTCTCATATCCTCAATATCTAACATCCCCTCAGTGCATACAACTTTTAAATTAGGATTTTTATTTTTAAGCTTTTTAAATAACTTTTTATTTGAGACAATGTATAAGGCATCTTCACTAATCTCTTTTTCTTCAAATTCAAATCCAAAGTTTGCTAAAACCTTATTTAAATGTTCTTGGCATTTTATAATCAATTTACAGAATTCTTTTGCCTCTTCTTCATTCAACTCATGTTTTGGGGCTTTCTTATATAGGAAATCATCAGCTTCAATCAACAAATAAACTGCCTTTTTAAATTCCTCAACATTTATCTTTCCAGGTTTTGCATCTTTGTAGGATATTTTTTTATCAACTTTTTCTGTCTTTATCTTAGCTTTTTTTAGCTGAGATATTGTTGAAATCCCTTTTCTTATCAAATCCTTTGAATATTCAACTCTCATCTTCCCCCTCTATTATTCTCTCTTTTCAGATTCCTTTTCCTTTTCTAATTTTTCTAATTCTTCAATTAACATTGGTAAGAAAACACCAACATCAGTAACTATTCCTAATGCTTGTGAAGTTCCCCTATCCATCAATTTTGTAACCACTGCTGGGTTTATATCAACGCAGATTGTCTTAACCCAAGAAGGTAGTAAATTTCCAGTAGCTATTGAGTGTAGCATAGTAGAGAGCATTAAAACCATATCTTTTCCTTTTAAAAGTTCTCTCATTTTCTCTTGAGCTTTAACAACATCTGTAATAACATCTGGTAATGGGCCGTCATCTCTTATACTTCCAGCTAAGACATAAGGGACATTATTTTTTATACATTCATACATAACTCCTCTATTTAAAATTCCCTGCTCAACCGCATCTTTAATACTCCCTGCTCTCATTATTGTATTTATAGCCCTTAAATGATGGCTATGTCCTCCTGGAACACTCTTTCCAGTCTTTAAATCAACCCCCAAAGATGTGCCATATAAAACGCTCTCTATGTCATGTGTTGCTAATGCATTTCCAGCAAATAGTGCTTGGACATAACCCATCCTAATAAGTTTAGCTAAAGCCCATCCAGCTCCGGTGTGGATTATAGCAGGCCCTGCAACAACTACTATTCCTCCTTTCCCAGTCTTTCTATATTTTTCTCTAATTTCATACATCTCTTTGGCTATCTTTCTAATAATTGTTTCTTTTGGCTTTTCTGATGAAGCATCTGATTTCATAAACTCAAATAATCCTCCAGCTTCCCTTGGTTTTTCTGGTGGGATAACTCTAACTCCTTTATGTCCAACAACAACCAAATCTCCTTTTTTAATATTTCTAATAGTTTTTACTTCAGCTCTCATTTCATCTGGATAAACAACAATAGCCCCATCCATTTTTTGATTCTCTACCTCTATCCACTTTCCTTTAAATCTAATGAACGTCTTATGATTAGTTGTTGAATAAAAGCCTTCTGGTAAAACCATATCCTTCTCAGCTGGCTGTAATTCAACTTCTTCAATCTCTGGAATCTCAGCCCCTAAATCTTTTAATTCGCTTAATATCTCATCTACATGCCTCTCATCCTTTCCAATAACTAATATCTTTGCATAACTTGGGTCTGTCTTTCTCTTACCAATTTCAAACTCTAAAACTTTATAATCTCCACCCATATCTAAGATTTTGTCAAAAACCTTAGGTAGGATTAAGCTGTCTATAATATGTCCTCTCAATTCAATTTCTCTCATAAACATGAATAATCCCTCAATAAGTTATTTAGAATATTTAATTAGGAGAAGTTATAGTCAATCATCAAATTTTTGATATAAATAAGGCAGGTTTAAAACTCTACGGGTTTTTATATATTCATTATAGATAACTTTATTTTGATGATTGACTATATTTAACAATTGTGCATCCATCAAAAACCTTTATATATCATTTTGACAGTTTATCTTAAACCAATTTTTATCAATAATTTAAAGAGGGATAACTTTGAATACATTAAGATTTAAAAAAGATAGAGCAATAAAAATAAGTGAAGAGCTGTTTCCAGATGAAATATGCGAGAGATGTGGTAGATGTTGTATATTGCATGCTTACAAAACTGAAGAAGGAATTAAAACAATATATTGTGAGCATTTAGACCCAGAAACAAAGCTGTGTAAAGTTTATAAAGATAGATTTAAACATGGATGTTTAACAGTGATGGAAGGTATTTTAGCTGGTGTTTTTCCAAAAGACTGCCCTTACGTTAAAAATTTAAAGAATTATGAAGAACCATGGTTTTATAGGCATTTGAGAGATTAATAGGACTTTCACAGAAATGAATATTTTATTGCATATTGATGCCTAAAGGCATCTAAATGCCTTATTAAATATATAAACTGTGAAAGTCCTATTAGGATAAAAACTCTTCTATTTTTTCAGCTAATGTGTCAAATATCCATTCAAACTTTTCGTCATCTCTCTCTAATAAAGTTACTCTAAACCCATTAAGTTGAGAGCAGAATGAAGTTAGAGGAACAACACAAATTCCAGTTGAAGCTAATAAGTAATAGACAAACTTTTTATCAATATTTGCATCCTTTATTTGATTTTCTATAAATTCTCTCAATTTCTCATTTTCTATTTTTATTGAATTGTTTCCATTTAAGTAGTTATCTTCAAATACAACAGACATGTAAAATGCTCCATTAGCTCTATTTGCTATAATTCCTTCCAAATCCTTTAATTTTTTGTAGGCAGTGTTTGACCTTCTTTCAAAGAACTTATTCCTCTCACTTAAATATTTTTTGTAATTTCTATGTCCCATTATTCTTGGAATAGCCATTTGTGGAAGAGTAGTTGAGCAAACCTCTATCAATTTGGCTTTATAAATGCTATCAACATATCTTTTAAATTCCTCATCTTTATCAGCGTTGTAAATTTCAATCCATCCACATCTTGCCCCAGGCCATGGAATTTCTTTAGATATTCCTTTTAATGATAAACCACAAACATCATCTATAACTTCACACAATAAATGCTGTTTCTTTCCATTATAAACTAAATTGCAGTATATCTCATCACAAATAATAAATAAATCATATTCATTGGCTAAATCAACAATCTCATCCAATATTTTTTTTGGATAGACAGCTCCTGTTGGGTTGTCAGGGTTTATAACTAAAATTCCACTAACTGCTGGATTATATTTAATTCTCTTCTCTAAATCATCAATATCAGGATACCAATAATTGTAAGGGTCTAAAAAATAAGTTACCGGTGGTGAGCCAGCGTGAGACGCTTCTGCAGAAGAGTGGGTTGAATATGATGGGGATGGGTTTATAACCCTAACTTGCCTCTTCAATAAACCATAAATCTTTGCTATGGCATCCCCTAATCCATTAAAAAATATAATATCTTCAGCAGTTATCTGAACTCCTCCTTTTTTGTTTGTTTGCTCGGCTAAAAATTCTCGTGTTTCTAATAAACCCTTAGTAGGGCAGTAAGCATAAGAGATATCATCTTTAACAATCTCTGCTATAATATCTTTAATCCAATCCGGGATTTTTTCCCCCTTAGCTACTGGGTCTCCTATATTTTCCCAAATTATATTTACTCCAAACTCCTCTATTTTCTTAGCTACATCAACAATCTCCCTAATTTCATAACTTAATTCCTTAGCTCCTACATCTATTATAGGGTTCCTCATGTTTTCATCTCAAAATAGAACTCTATTTTTTGTAAAATTTCAAGTGTAATTTACCATTATTTTAGTAGTATATAAACTTTACTCTTAAAATAGAGTTCTATTTTTTTATATTGTTGAAGTAATATATAGCCTAAAAACTAAAGTTGCTATATGATAAAAATAACAAATTAACGGTGAAAACATGGCTAAATGCAAATTTTGTGATAAAGAAAGTTATGTTAAATTAAAATCACCAAAGATGTATTTATGTAAAGAACATTTCGTTGAATATTTTGAAAACAGAGTTAAAAAATCTATAGAGAAATATAAAATGCTAAATAAAGATGAAAAGATTTTAGTTGCTATCTCTGGTGGAAAAGATGGGCATGCAGCAGCTTGGGTTTTGAAAAAGTTGGGTTATAATATTGAGCTATTCCATATAAATTTAGGAATTAAAGGCTTTTCTGAAGTTTCTTTAGAAACTGTTAAAAAATTAGCTGAAAAATTGAAAGTTCCTTTACATATAATTAATTTAAAGGATGTTACTGGAAAGACAATGGAAGAAGTTAGGGGAAAGAAGTGTTCAATATGTGGGACAACTAAAAGATATCTAATGAATAGATTTGGTTATGAAAATGGATTTGATGCTATAGTTACAGGGCATAATTTGGATGATGAAGTTTCTTTCATTCTAAATAATATTTTGAATTGGAATATTAGATATTTGGCTAAACATGAGCCTGTTCTTCCAGCTCATGATAAATTTTTAAAGAAGGTTAAGATATTCTTTGAGATTGAAGAAGAGCTGATTTTAAAGTATGCTGAGGCAGAAGAAATTCCATTTACAACTGCTAAGTGTAGATTTGCTGAGAAAGCAATAACTTTGAAGCATAGGGCTTACTTTAATGAGTTGGAAAAAGAGAGGCCTAACATTAAATATCAGTTCCTATCTGGCTATATGAAAAATAGGCATCTGTTTAAAGTTGAGGAAGAGGATTTCCAATTTAGAGAGTGTGAAGTTTGTGGGATGACATCTGCTGGAAGAATCTGCTCATTCTGTAGAGTTTGGAAGCTTTATAAGAAAAATAAGAAATCTAAGGATGAAAAAGAATAAAAAATAAAAAATAACTATTTAAAATTTAATTATTTAAATGCACTCATTAAGGTCCATGCCTCTTTTCCACTTATAAAAGCCCTATTAACCAATCTCTTAAAAATAACCTTGCAGAGTTCTTTTTTATGCTCAGGGATTTTTTCATTTTTATCTATAAATTCATTAAACTTTCTTATTAATAACTCTTTATCTTTTTTTGATGCCTCCCTCATTCTTATATCTAAAAATCTATTTTCAACTTTTTTTGTGTAAATCTCATATAAAATAACTGCAACTGCATGAGATAAGTTCATAATTGGATACTTCTCAGATGTTGGTATAGAAACTAATAAATCACATTTATCTATCTCTTCATTTCTCAATCCATCATCTTCCCTACCAAAAACAATTCCTATATTTCCTTTAACTTCTAAAATTTTATCTGCTAATTCTTTTGGTGTTATTGGAACTCTCTTTAAATTTCTATCTCCCCCTCTTGCCCCTGAAGTGGCTATAATAAAATCCAAATCATTTATAGCTTCATCAAAGTTTTCGTAGAATTTGGCATTATCCAAAATTTCTTTTGCATGGACTGCCATCATATAAGCTTCATCATTAATTATGCTTTTATCTCCAACTATTCTAAGCTCATCAAATCCAAAATTCATCATAACTCTTGCTATACTGCCAACATTTCCACTGTATTTTGGATTAACTAAGATAACGGAAATCATGCTACCCCTATTTTAATTATTTAAAGCATTTATAAAATCATTGAAGGATTTTATTCCTTTTAATTTATTAAAATCTAATTTATCAACGTAGTTTGAAAGATGCTGTTTTTTATATTTAAATTTGGATTTTAAGGCATCTGACGGTTTTGAACTCCACTTGATATTTAAACTTATACAAATCCATTCTTCAACTTCATAATCAAAAACAACAATGCTATAAGGTGTTTTTATGTTTTTTGGAATGTGTTTCTTTGCTTTGTCTATGTTTTGTTGGTATTTTCCTTGATTTTTGTCCCCATCTAAGATTATTATGATTTTATCTGGTTTTACTAAATCATCAACTGCTTTTATCTGTTTTTCCATTTTCTTATTACATATATAAGGCATGTGGATTGGGTTTCTTTGTCCTCTTACTTTAGAAAATACAATTTTGTAATTTAAAAACTCTGATTTATTTAATTCATTAACCAATCTTTTAAAGAACTCTCCTCCATATTTATCTTCAACCATTAAAACAACCTCTCTTATGGGTTTATTCTTCTTCATCTCCCTCATCCTCATCAAAAATATTTCCATAAAGCCATCCTTCACTAAAACTTAGCCCTAACTCATTTAATTTCTCTTTTAATTTCTCTGGATTTTTAATTCTGATAAACCTTGATTCTCCAAACTTTTTATCAACAAATATAACATCTTTTGGCTCTGTTAAATCAACAACAATTGGTGAATGGGTAGTTATAATAATTTGGCTTTCTGAATCCTTTAAAGTATCAAATATCAACTCCAATGCCTCTGGATAGAGAGAATTTTCAATTTCATCGATTATTAAGATTGATGGCTTTAGATAGATTGCAGTTAAAATTAACAGTGTCTTATAAAAACCATCAGAAATTGATGGAGGAGATAGTTCAACCCCTTCCTCAAAAACTTTCATTAAAACTCTTCCATCGTCTGTTAATTGAAAAGATATTCTTGTGTTTGGAAAAATCATTGATAATGGATTTAAAATATCTTCTGGGATTCTTCCTTCTTTTAAAAATATGTTGTATAGGACAGTTATTAAATTGCTTCCGTCTTCATTTAGTGTTATTTCTTTTTTTGCTGGTTTTGGTGTTTTTAGTTCTTTTATATGGATGGGTTTGAATAACATCAAAGTTTCAATCAATCTTAATATATGCCATTGTAGTTCTCTTATATCCTCTGGTGAAAATATCTTAACTGTAAAAATATTTTTATTTTCATCAATTAAACCATAAACATACGAATTTTTGGAAAATTTATTACAGAGTATTATTAGAGAAAAAATATTATCCATTTTCAAATTCATTTCCATTTTTTGGTATAAAACATCTTCTTTATTTGGATGCCCACAATTTGCATAAGCATCATAATATATATTTGAAAATGCCTTATCTATCCAATTTTTATTATGCTCAACAATAATGGTATTTTCTTCTTTTATTAGTTTAAAATAGCCTTTCATCTCTAAAACTTCTCTTAGTATTTTAAAACCTCCACCAACACCAGTAAAGGTTGTTTCAAAATAAACCTCATAGCCCTCAATATCAAACACCAAACCAATAGTTATTGGTAGTTCCTCCATTCCTTGCCAAACTATGTTGTTGTATCCCCACCACTCTAAAAATGGAAATGGGTCTCTTTCAACATAAATTTTTCTTAATAATTTAAAAACTTCAACTAAGTTGGACTTTCCAGAGGCATTTCTTCCAATAACTACGTTAAATTTTCCAAATTCAATTTCACAATCATGTAGGCTTTTAAAATTCTTTACTATGAGTTTTTTGAGCATTCTATCACCATTGGCAATAAGTTACATCTAATTTCTATTTAAGATTTTTCCTTCTTTTTCAGCTTATAATAATGATATTCAACCGTCTTTAAGTTTATGCCTGTTATTTCAGCTATTTCTTTAGGTTTTTTGTCCAGATATTTTTTAATAATTTTATCTACGTTTGTAGGTCTTCCTGTCTTTGCCTTTATTGGAATAACTTCAACATCAACTCCTTCTAATGCCTTTATAATCTTTTTTGAAGACCTTTTATATTTTGATTTTGGCAAATATATTTTCTTTGGCTCACAGTTCTCTAATAGGGCAATAGCAATATCCCTATCTAATTCTAAGTTTATATAAACCTCATCTTCACTATCACAACTTTTAATTTTCTCAATTAATTCTTCTTTTGTCTTAGCTCTTAACTTTTTCATTTTCTCTTCCTTTTCTTTTTTAACCTTGATTTTACCATTTTTCTTTTTAGTGGGCTACCACAAATCTCACAGACATCTTCTCTATAATCTACTGGATAAAGTTTTTTACAACCTTCACAAACCTTTCTCCAAACAAAATCTTTATCTGTTGGTTCAAAAGCTACTCCTTTAACTTCAATATTTAATTTTTTAGCCACATTTTGAATACCATAATCATCTGTATATAGAATAGCATTTAAATTTAAAGCTAATGCCAAAACGCCAATATCTTGCTGAGATAAATTATCACCTGTTTTTTTAACAACCTCTTCAACCTTTTTTATATACTCTTTATCTGGACTCATTATTTTCAATTTTCCAAAATCTAATGCCTGCTCAACAATAATTTTTTTTGATTCAATCTCTTCCAGAACTTCTGGGGTTGTGTAATGCTCCCCCTCTTCTATAATTGGATTGTATCCATGTATAATAGCTGAGGCATCTAACACCTTAACTTTCATAATTTCACATCCTAATTGTTAATAATTAGTTAAGGTTTATAGAAGTTTTCGTATTTGAAACTAAATGATTTCTGTTGATGATGAGGATGTTAAAGATGTTTAAATATTGCATTAAAATAGGGCTTTCGCAGTTTATATGTTAAATTTGGAACTTTGACGCCAAAGGCGTCATTGCGTCAATAAAAAATTTATTCCTGCGAAAGTCCTATTAAAAAGATATCCTGAAGTAATATCTGAAAAAAATAAAAAAAGCTATTAACAATTGGCAATAAAGAATATATTGATGAAGAAACAATGAAAGAATCGATAAAAAACTTCCCATACAAATTTTAATTATATTGGGTTAATTTTCTTCCTGTTCCTTAGAAAATTTAGTAGATAATTGAATTAGAAGTTCACTTAAATCTTTGTTAAATTTTTCCTGCATTTCACTGAGAGCTTCTAATGCTATTGATATTCCACTTAGACCTTTTATGTCATGAACTACATGTTCTTGTTCTTTTGAAATTTTGTCTAATATATTGCTTATTTCAATAATTTCATTTATATCTTTACCCAAAATTTCTGTACCCTCTTTTATTTTGTCTATAACATCTAAAACTTCTTTTAAAGTTTCTAATTCATCCATTACTTCAGAGTTAAATTTCTTAATTTCTTTTGTAAGATTCATCGTTTGAACAGCCATTCTTCTTATCTCATCAGCAACAACTGCAAAACCTTTTCCGAATTCTTTAGCTCTTTCGGCTTCAATTGATGCGTTTAATGCTACTAAATTAGTTTGTTTTGCTACTTTACTTATTGAATTGCTTATTTCAGATATGTACTCCAAATTTTTAACAAGTTTGTTAAATTCATTTGCAAAAGTTTCAAGCTTTTGGAAAAATGGTAAAAAATCATTTCTAAATTTTTCAAGTTCATTTACAATATTTGAGAGTTTTTCAATGTTTTTGATAATGGCAATATTATTTTCCAAGAATTTTCCACTAATCTCCTCTGCTAATTCATTTATTATTTTTGATGTCTCTTTATTACCTGCCTCCAATCTTACAGCATTTGAAAGAACTTCTGATGTTTTTATTATATCATCTATGTCCATAAAAGTCACCTCAATAAATCAACACCACATTTCAAATTATCAAGGAAACTAAAGAATCTATTGATATGTTTCTTTGGAATTATTCCCCCATGTTGTGGTAAAATTGCTTCAATATCCAAACCACGAACTTTTCTAAGCCAACATTTTATTGCAGCATTACCTGCCATTAAACGTTCATGAAGTGGTTTCATTGCCTGAATATGTTTTTCCATATCCTCAACCACTAATATGGGCTCTTCCAACATTGCTATTCCAATATCGCCAGTAAATAAGAATTTACTCCTTCTATCATATATTGTAAAATGCCCTGGACTGTGAAGGTAGTGTGCAGGTATGAACTCCAAAGTTGTCGAGCCAAATTTTAAAGTTTCTCCTTCATCAGGTAGCGGATATGCTACACTTTCTACATCTTCAAATCCAAAGTGTGGTAAAAACCTTATCCAAAGCCAACTGGTTACAAGTTTGGCATTAGTTAATGTCCTCCAAAGGGGAATACTTCCTGCCACGTCTGGGTCTTGGTGGCACATATAAACATATTCAACATTTTTTGGGTTTATGTATTTGGAAATATTTGAAAGGACTTTTGGAAATATTCTATATCCTCCTGGGTCTAATAAGAATCCTTTGCCCTTATTTACTATCAGATAACTATTAACATCAACATCACTATAGCTGCCAGTGGTGCTCCCTCCTGAAGAAGTTCCTAAATAAATTACCATGTGTTCATTATCTTTATAAAGTACATGATCTTTTCTTGGATCTAAATCTGGGCTAATATTGTATGTTCCCATTTTTTCCCACCGATAAATAAAGAATTTTGGAATATATAATATTAAATATCAAATTACCTATATAAATTTAATTATTTTAGAAGTTTTGTATTATGAAAACTAATATTTATATCATCTCGTTAGTTTTAATAGTTATTAGACCCATAATTTTAGATAAGGATATATATGTTCTCTAAGGTTATTAATTAAATTTCTTTTTTCTAATGAGGAATTTTCTTCATCTTTTTAAATCTTTGAAAATCAATATATTTATAATGTAATAAGTTATCTTCCATTTTTGGAGAGTTTTACTACCTATTCAGATGTATCTGATGTTTAACACTTTCTTTGCTAAAGAATATATTATTCCCCTCATAAAAACTAGTTTTTTCCATTTTATTGTTTTTTACATAATAGATGCTAAAATTAGATAGAATAGCAATAATTTTTTAGTAGTGACAATAGATTTATCTTTACGTGTATTGTTACTCTTGTAAGTCCCTATAATTAAAAATATAATGTATCGTTATATATAAATACTTAATACGAGAGTTCTATTTATAAAAAAGTTGGTGAGATGATGATAACAACAGTTGTTGGTAGTTATCCAGTAGTTAAAAAGGAAGAAACATTTTTAGATAAGGTAAAAAAAGCATTTGGGCTGTATGATGAATATAAATATGCTATTGAGAAAGCTGTTGAAGACCAAGTTAAAGCAGGAATTGGTATTATAAGTGATGGACAAGTTAGAGGAGATATGGTTGAGATTTTCACAAACAACATGTATGGTTTTGATGGAAAAAGAGTTGTTGGTAGAGTAGAGTTCATAAAACCAATAACACTAAAAGATATTTTATATGCTAAGAGTATAGCTAAAAAACTTAATCCTAATGTTGAAGTTAAGGGAATTATTACAGGGCCTTGCACAATAGCTTCATCTGTTAGGGTTGAGAGCTATTATTCAGACAATAGAGATGAGAATTTAATTTATGATATTGCTAAAGCCCTTAGGAAGGAGGTTGAAGCATTAAAAAAGCATGTCCCAATAATACAAATTGATGAACCGATATTATCAACTGGTTTGTATGATTTTGATGTTGCAAGGAAAGCTATAGATATTATAGTTAATGGTTTAGATATAACATTTGCTATGCATGTGTGTGGGGATGTATATAATATTATTGACGAACTAAATAAATTTAATGTAGATATTTTAGACCATGAATTTGCATCTAATAGAAAAAACTTGGATATTTTAGAAAGTATAGAAAAGAATGTTGGCTTTGGTTGTATAAATACAAAAATTAAGAAAGTTGAAAGTGTTGAAGAGATAAAAAGCTTAATAGAAGAAGGAATGGAAATATTAAAAAATAATGAAAAATTGAATAAAAATTTATCTGAAAATATTTTAATAGACCCTGACTGCGGAATGAGGTTATTACCGATAGATATTGCCTTTAATAAATTAAAAAATATGGTTGAAGCATCTAAGCTTGTAAAAAGTGAATTTTAAGATTTTTAATTATTCTTCTATAAGTGGTTTATACCCTACTGAACCCCAACTATCTGTTTTATTTGTATATAGGCCAATTATAGAATAAGAGCCGTTATTAACTAATATGTATTGAGTAGGGTCTCCATAGTATATAGTTCCAGTGAAAGTTTTTGGTTTTTCTTCTTTATAGTCAGGGTTTGTATATTCTTCATTACTAACAGTGGTTGTGATATCATTTATATCTTTTAAAAATATCCAATCTATTGAAACTTTTGCATCACTACTACTTAAAGTATTGATTGAGATTGGGTATGATGAAGTGTCTGATGAAACATGGTAATCTCCGCTTGTAGGGTCAAATATTTTAATTGGGGTTAAATTATCGTACATTATGTATCCATACATACTACCATCATTGTTTCTCAACATTCGATATATGTAATAATTACCTATCGATTCGTTACCTGCATTATAATAACCATCTCCAGAACCATTGTAGAAATACAAAACATTTCCTGCCCATTCATTTTTGTATACCCATCCTACTCCAATCCAGTCACTTAAAGGTGTAAAAAACCCAACGGATTGAGCATGTATTGGTGTGAAATTACCTTTAAATACTAATTCAAATCCAGTCCCATACATTTTATTGGAATACACACTTGAACCAAGCCCTTGAACTGTTAAAATACTATTATTTATATAATACCCTCCAACAACTGTCCATTTTTCATAATTCATATAATTAAAATTATCAAATAATATAAATGTTTCATCAGGATTTTGTCTATCTACTTTTGTTGTTGAGTTATAGAGTAAAAGTATTTGCCCATTATTAATATTGCTTCTACTACACCTTACCCAAATTACAGATGTTTCATAGTTTCCTTCTTTCCAAGTTTGCACCCAATAAGGTAAAAGAACATTCCATTTATTGCTTGTTGAATTCCATCCTATTATTCTTATTTCTCTTGGTGATGAAGAATTATACATGTGGTTATAATTAAAGTTAGTATTGTTTAGTATTATGCAAAATGTATGGTTTTTATTATCATTTGGGAAATTATTCACATTTATAACTTTATAGTAACCCCATTCATAGTAAAATTTATTTAAGTAAACATATGGGTCGGGAATTCTTGATAATTTCACATCTTTATCTATAATTAATGGCTTTGAAGCGATTAATTCTCCATTGTTTAATTTCTTTTTATATTCAATATTTACTGTAAATTTAACATTAACAACATCAGGGTTTTCTGTTGGGTTTATTTCAGGGGTGGTAATATTATATGTTATATTGACGTAATTTTCCTTTACACAGTAAAGTGTCTTATTAATTTCATTTTTAATACATTCTGCTATATAATTTACAGCATCTTCCGAACTTTCAAAAAACTGTCGTTTTTTCATTATTTTATAGCTTGTATTTATAAAAGCGTCTTCTACAATTTTATCGATATTCCTTTCCAAAGTGTTTATTATGTTGTCTTCATATAAACTTACTTTTTTTATCGATATTTCGTCCTCTATTGCTTTTGTTTTGTATTCAAGAGTGGTATATAGTACTGTTGAGGTTACAAATACCAACATGACTAAGATTATTGCATTTTGTGAAAAATACATGAAACAACACCTTTAATTTCCTAATATATACAATTCAACTCTTGATGAAGTTATATTCTTTGATAAATAAACTGGCATATGAATTTCAAAATCCATATATGCAGCGTATGCCTCGTCATAGTCAAGAAACCTTTCATTTGAAATATTTATATTATTTTCATCACCATATATTACATACCATCCCTCACTTCTGTTTAAAGTTAAGATTGCTAAAACATATACACTATTATTCTCATAAACTCCATTTGCATTATTAATTAGTAGATTTCCATCAATATATAATTTATAATATTTTAAAGGAATTCTATCTTCTAAAAGTTTTTTAGATTCATTAACTCTTCCAAAATAGTATAAAAGAACGGCATTTTCTAAGGTTCCATCTTCGGATAAATGTTCCATTATACTTATGCCCTTATCGAATATATAGTCAGTTTTTACCATATCAACATAGTTATTATTGTGTTCTACAATAGATACTGTCCAATATGCCATTCCAATAAGTAGAATGACGGTACCAATAGCTAAATCTATGCTATTAATCATGGTTTCACCATAATGGTGATATTCCTTGGAGATAATGTTAAGTAGTAAAAATTAGTATTACTATCAGTTTCTATTCTAAATTCAACAGGTAAAGGGCTGTTTAAAATTTCAATCTTATTTATCCCTTTCTTAATGTTTGGAGTAATGTCAATATCCCTTAACATAGAAAATAAGGGCTTTCTATATACATATCCATTAACAGTGAAAATTACATCAGATGAAAACCATTGAACTGTTGGTTCTGGTTCATAGTATGGTCTAATAAATACCCAGTCTATGCTTATATTTCCATTTCTTTCATCTTCTGGTGGAATATACCCATAATTTTGGCTATCATCAAACATTCTTGCGTAGAATGAAACAGGTAAATAGTAAGGATATATATAATTAGATATACTCCAAAATTCATTGTCATTAATTATTAGATTCACAGAATTTGACCCATTTCTTTGTATTTCATAGGTATGCCAAGTATTATATAAGCTATCAGGCAATATTCTATATTCTATTTCATTTTCATTATTTTTAGAAGATTCAAACCTTAAATACTCTCCTCCCCAATGATAGTTTGATATAATTTGTCTATCGTATATGGTATTTCCATGATAAAACCCTCCCCACTCTTCATATCTTTTGTGGAAGTTTGCATGAAATCTTACTGATATATTACTACTATATTCGTATGGGGTAGTTATATGAACATCTACATCAGTAGTTAAGCCTTTTATGTTATAATAGCTATAATCTAAGTTTAAATAGGTATAATTTATGCCGTTATTATAAACTGTATCGGTAAATAAAGGATTATTGAAATTATAATTCCACTTATCTAAGTTTTTTTCTGAAAAATCATCAAAAAATAAAAATGTAGCTTCTCCATTACTTTTTGACTGTGCATTAGGATTTCCGTAGAGCATATATATTATTTTGTGTTCTTTTGGAGCTAAATCTAATTTTACCCACGCTACTGTATGTGGTGTATTTATAGTATTTGGTTCTATCCAATAAGGTAGTTCGTTTCCATTTTCGTCTATAAATCTAATATCACTGCAGTTTTTATTCATTTGATTCTCTGCTATATATGCTGCTGAGTCAAATACTACTTTTATACAATATCCTTCCAAATTCTGGTTCAAGTTATTTATTACCAATATAGGGGAGGCATATTTCCAGCCACTCCATTCACTAAACATATTTTCATTGTTTATAATAATCCTTGCAGATGCTCTTACAACATTAGCATCCAATTTAAAATATATATGGTCCCCATTATATCCATATAGTTTTATTTCATTCGTATTTTTTGTAGTTCCTGTTATTTTTGGAATATAAGCGTTTTCTTTGAAGTATACTATTGTATCGCCACTCAAAATCTTTGGTAGAGTGTAATTTGTTGTAACGTTTGAATATACTGTGAAATTATCTCCATTAAAAGTAAATGTTATTTTATTTAGGGAAAAGTTATTATCTTTAGCGGCGTCATCTAACATTTCATCATATTTATTCGAGTGGATTATAAAGTAAAACTTAGAAAAATCTTCTGTAAAATTGTTGCAAGGGTCAAACGTCTTTTCTTTTAAGTTTAATTTAGCTGTGAAGTTTTGGATGTAATCTTCAGTATATTCTCCAGGAAACTCATATTTTTTTAGATATAAGTCTTTTAATAACACTGCCTTATGAAATTTTTCAGTATCTTTTTTTTCTTCTATTGCAGTTAGCATGTTATGGCTATAAACCATATAACTTACATAAAAAATACTAAGGAAAATAAAAGCAACAATCACCGCTTCATATGTAAATATATAACCTTTGTTTGATTTAATTTTTTTGAACATAGTCTCCCCGTTTAGATATTATTTCCTTATCTATGTTTATTAATTTTATTAATATTGTTGTTTTTACTCTTTTTTCACAACTCCAATTTTTAACAATATCTTTACCCAAATAACATTTAAAGTCAAAGCAATAGGGAAGATGATAAAGCTTATTATATCATGAATAAGAGTGTAATTTGCTAAGTGTGCATTTTTTAGAATAAAGATTATTCTCAATATGTTTGTAATATTTATTACTAATATTCCAAAAATTGAATATATTAATTTGTATTTAATTGGTGTTTTTGGCGTTGCAAAAATATATGATAAAAATAGGGCAATTTCAAAGGAACATGTGCATGCCGGTATTATAGAAAATATCATACCATTGTAAATAAGTTTATTTTCAAAATAGTGGGTGTTTAATATACTTCCAATAATAATAGTTAGTAGTTTAGCAATTTCTATTTCAAAATTTTTCAAAAAAAGATATATTAAAATTAACAAAATAAAAAAATTTAATAAATATTTTTTTCTATCATCCATTTGTGGTAACCTCTTTTACTTTGTCTATTTGATTCATAGCTTTATTGTTTATTGCTAAATTTGATTCTAAATTTGATTCCTTGGCAGATGCTGATGCACTTTTTGTAGTTTTTAAGTAATAAAATCCAACAATTGTAGCTGTAGCAACAATTCCAGCTAATAAAAGGGCAAATTCTAATGACAATTGCCCTTTATTCGAAAATATTTTTTTCATTACCATCTCCTCGTTATGTAATTTATAGTTAGTAATGTAGTAATTAAAATAAGAATTTCAATTGAGAGCGGAATTGGAATACTTTTTTCTTCTATCCCAACTGAAACGAATCTTACTGTCGAATCTATATTCCCACTATCATCTATAACTGTTAATTTAACTGTATATGTTCCACTTTTATCATATTTATAGGAAATTGTTGGAGTTGTTGTATTTATTTTGTATCCATCCCCAAAATCCCAGATGTATTTCACAATATTCCCATCAATATCATAAGAGCTTGAAGCGTCAAAGGTTACATTTAAGCCGTTTATTGTGAAATTGAATTTTGCAATTGGAGGATAGTTTGTTTCTCCTCTAATTAGTATTGTTTTTGATATCTTATCACTCACTCCTACATCATTCCAAACAGTTAACGTTACAGTATAAACTCCCTCTCTTGAATATTTATGTGAAGGATTTTTTTCGTTGGATGTAGTTCCATCTCCAAAATCCCAGAACCATTTTACAATACTTCCAGGGTTAGATACTGATTTATCTGCAAAGTTTATAATTGTGTTAACCTTAGCTGTTGAAGGGCTTTCAAAATCTGCCTTAACATAATATACAGTTATTGTCTTTGATATCGTGTTAGATGAATTTAATTCATCGTAAACTGTAAGTTTTACTAAGTACGTTCCACTTCTATTATATTCATGTGAAATCGTTGGAGTTGTTGTATTTATTTTGTATCCATCCCCAAAATCCCACTTATATAATTTAATAGCTCCTTCTGTATCATAAGATAATAATGCGTCAAAGGTTACAGTTTCATTAACTTCTGGATATTTTGGACTATAAGTGAACTGTGCAATAGGAGGATTATTTATAACTTCAAATTTAACTTCAGTGGAGCTCTTTCCACCAAATCCATCCCAAACAGTTAATATTGCAGTGTAATTTCCAACATTAAACTTATGAGATATTATTTTTAACTCATTTGATGAATAATTCCAAACTATGTCTCCAGAGGAATTGTATACAGTTAAATTAAATCCGTATATTTCTGCCATTGATGAATCAGGAGGGATAGTATAGTATCCCCCATAAACGTAATCAGGAATATTTCTATTTGCGTCTGGGTCGTAACTATTTGCTGGGTTAAAGAATATTGTATCTTTATAGCTTGCCGGATTTGGATAAACATAAAGTTTTGCTACTGGGTTTTGGTTGTCTACAACTGTTATTATAGTTGAACGATATGCTATAAAATCATCTTCTATTTTTTCATCATATGTTCTTAATTCTTTATAAACTGTTAAACTAATCCTATATCTTCCTTCATTAGGATAACTATGTATTAAATTGAAGGATTTTGTGGGGTATTTTGAAACAAAGTTGCCGTCACCATAGTTAATGTCATATCTATAACAATAATAATACCAAGTGCCTTTCTTGTAAAATTTATTATAGTAATATATATCATCTTTTAAATAGTAAATATTCTTTAAACTATCTGGAACTTCAACGGATATACTAACAGGTTCATAAGTTCCGACAATTGTAGGATATACATAAAATCCCGGACTGCCTGAATATGAAGGTCCAACACCAATAATTGGTGAAACTCCAATAATTGCATTTCCATCTTTGTCTATTATAAATACATAAGCGTTATAGTACCCTTCTTTTGAATATGCATGTTTTGGATTATTTTCAAATGAATAACTACCATCCCCAAAACTCCACATTACGAATATTGGGGTTCCATTATAATCATAAGAAAACGATACTATCTCCCCTACATTAGGGTCTAAATTGCTTACATGGACAGGAATTTCTTCATGTGTACCGTCTCTAATTTTTAGATTATAAGTAGGGTTTGGATTATCCGAATAGTATGAAATATTTACAATATGATTTACTTTGTCATAATAAATATTAAATGTTGTTTTATCATGGGTTGATGATGGCAAAAAGTTGTATCTTGTATTTCCTATATCGTCTACTATCAAAAAATTGTAATTTAGAACGTAATATATTTTTCCACCAATATTGACCCATCCTGACCAAACTACTGGAAACATGAATGGGAATTTATATATGTGAGTTACCGAATCTGAATATGTAGAAACGAATGAAGTATCTCCAAAATCAAATCTAATTTCACCTACGGGAATTCCAGAAGTTTCTGTAAATGTTATTGTATCATTTACTTTATATGCCAAAATATCTGGGTTTTCATTATTCACATATCCTGAACTGTTTTCGACATCTAAATGATTATACACTACGTATAGATATCCACCGTGAGGTTTATTTACTTTAATTCCTTCATCTAAATAACCAACCATCACTCTTCCAAAATCATCAATAACCAATACTCTTGGATAGTAAAATCCAGGCTTTGTATATATGTGCTCTGGAGATTTTTCAAAAGAAAAAGTCCCATCTCCAAAACACCAAACATTTAATATGATATTTCTATTTACAGAATAACTAAATTTAACAACATCACCCATTACAATTTCGTTTTTACTAGCGTTTATACTTACTGTAGTTGTGTCTACACTTAAACCATTAAATTCAGTATTTACTGTGTTTTCTGAGTAGTATTTTATTATAACTATATTATTTACACTGTCATATAAAACATCCCAACTTGTTTTTGAATTTAATGGACTACCATTGAGTATATATTTAGTATTTGCTACATCTCCAACAACAAGCCAATTGTATGTCAATGCCTTTGAATACCCAGTGTTATTTAGATAACCACACCATGCAACTGGATATGGAAACGGAAAGCTGTATTTATGTGTAACTACCTTATTGGAGCCATAATCAGTTTCAGTTAAATCACCAAAATCCCATTTAACAACTCCACTATCTAATATATCTTGAGCTACAGAATTTGGGGCTAAAGCTTCAAATGTTAAAGTGTCATTCACTTTATATGCAATAATATAAGGATTGTAGTTATTTGTATAACCAGAACTATTTGTTATGTTCATAGTAGAATCGTGAATTTTTATAATGTATCCATTTGATAACGATAAAATTCCTAATAAACTAATTAAAACAATTATTGGTGTTAAAACCCTTAAATTCATAATTTTCACCATAAGTTCTTATAAAGTTTGAAATTGTTATAGATGCAATACTAAATAATCAAAAATTTATGAACATAATAAACACAATAACGACAAAATAATGCATATTTTCCTTATTTAAATAAAACTGACATTTATTTCTAATTTTTTGGAAATATTGATTATGTTTCCATAAACATTTGCAGTTATAACTATATTGTTGCCTACATTTTTTGGAGAGTTTAAAAATCCAGTGATGATGACACCGTTTTCTTTTGGGATGAACATTATGCTTGTGTCACCATATACGCTAATAGTCTTATTTAAGATGGTTATATTGTATCCAATAGTTCCCATAGGCTTTAATTTAAAAGTTATAGTTTTATTTTTTGTATAAGCAAGAATTGCATAGTTTTCAAATGTATCTGCTATGCTATACATTTTATCTACAATTAAAGCGTCTGTAGTACCATCTGTAAATGAAAAGATGTTATAGTAAATGAGTATTGAAACTAGTGTGAGAAATAATACTGCAATTATAAAATCAATAGAAATTTGTCCTCTTTTCTTTCGTTTAATCATATCAAATCTCCTTCATCATGGGTTTAATTTATATATTAGCCATTAGTAAAATTAATATATAAAAATATCCATTAATTAAACATTAAATCTTTAAATTTGTATATATAAATTAATTTAGGTGAAAGTATGAAAAAAGCTCAAATGTCTCTTGAATTTATAATTTTAATTTTTGGAATTATATTGGTTGGAGCTCTTGTATCATATCATGTAGCCAATACTGCAGATATTACAAAATCACTCGGAAATTCAACATACAAAACTAAAAAAGTAACATATAAAGGGTTTGAAGTTATAAATGGGATAGACAATACTTCAATATCAGGAGAAAGCTTAACTACATCAAATAACGAAAGTCCAGTATTGAATAACGAATCTACCAGCACTTCAGAATTTTCAAGAATTTTATTTGTTGGAGATAATCCACCTTCCAATTTGAATTATAATTCTTATGACGATATTCGATATACAGACAATTTGAATATTATAACTCAAGGAAGAAATACTTTGGTAATCAAGCCTAAAGGCAGTCCTGATGAAAAGTATGTAGTTTATTTTGTAGATGGTATAGTAGATTACCCCAATATAGAATTTTTGGCTCAGGGAAAACATACTTTGTATGTATATAATGTTAAAAAAATTCCCGAAGGAGTGTATGTGAAATTTGTTATAGATGGGATTCCTTTACCTCAGATAATTACAATTAGGGATGTTGAATATATTGGAAGTGTTAATGGAGTGATATTTGAGATTTATGGAGGGGGAACAAAAACAAATGCTGAGATTTACATATATAATGCGACTATAGTTACGTTTGATATTAATAACTTAGAAAGAACTTCTGGAGAGATATTCCTCACAATTGAAGACAGTAAAATTGATAATCTTGTAGGATATCCAAACTTTGACAACTATTTAGGAAAAAACTCAATAACTATAACTATAAAAAATAGCTGGATTAATGGGAAGTATGTAGCTTATTACACCAAAAAAATCGAATGAGGAAAAAAAGCATATAAAAGTTAAAAAATAAAAATGTAGTAATGTAGGTTGATAATTAGGTGGTTTATATGATACTCACTAAAAGAAAAGGACAACTCTCTTTAGAGTTTATTTTGTTAATTTTAGGAGTAATGGTTGCTGGAACATTTGTTACTTTGAAATTAGTTGAAAAAAGTCCAAAATTTCTTGGAAATGAATCTTCTGAGATTAAAAAAGAAGTTCTTGGAGTTTTTGTAACAGAGGCAAAATTTGAACCAGAAACTGGAATAACAACATCAGAAAATATCAGCGAACAAGATAATTCTACAGAAAATAGTGACTCTCAAACAAATGAATCTGAAGAGAAACTACCGGATTTGGTTCCTATAAGTTTAAATGTCGTAGATAGTAACGACACTAATAAAACAATTGCCTACTGCTATAGGAAACAAATTCAAAATAATGGAAATGAAAAGGGATTAAAAAATCAGTTTAGACATCAAAATGGAAAATGTAAAAACAACACTAAAGTGAAAATATATGCAGTTATAAAAAATGAAGGTAATGCACCAGCAGGACAGTTTGTAGTGGTAGTATATGACAATGATGAATTAATATATAGCAAAACTATAGATTCTTTAAATGTAAATGAAACTGCAGACATTGCATTTGATTATATAATATCAACATCAAAAGGTTGTAAAAATCAGTATCAATACCAAAATCAAGGGGCAAACTCTCAGCAACGACATCAGCATCAGGGCTGTGGTGGAGGAATATATGAGCATACAATTAAAATCGTAGTGGATGAATATAACTCAGTAAATGAGTCAAATGAAAATAACAATGAGAAAAGTGTGGAAATTAATATAACTAAAGGGCATGGACATGGAAATGCAAATAAAGAAATAAACAGTGGAATTGCCAGTAACTTAAAAATATACATAGGCGGATATGCATTTGGAGAAATTACGAAAGATGTCATCTCTGGCGGAAGATATATTTCTGGAAATATTGATGAGAAAATAAATGGTGGTGGAATAGTCGGTAAATATAATGTAAATGGAACAATTAGCGGAAAAATAAAAGTTAATGGGAATTCAAAATTATATCTTGGTAATCTTTATTCAATAAATGCTTTAACTTTAACACCAGAAGGAAATGCTGAAGTACATATTAAAATCCCCGAAATAGGAACATTAGAAATTAAGGCTATCAAAGGGTATGATTGGTTAGAATTAAAGGGTTCTAAAGTAAGTACTA
Source organism: Methanocaldococcus bathoardescens (assembly GCF_000739065.1). GTDB lineage: Archaea > AGJL01 > Methanococci > Methanococcales > Methanocaldococcaceae > Methanocaldococcus > Methanocaldococcus bathoardescens. Next base: position 1,491,708 of record NZ_CP009149.1, read on the forward strand.
TAAAAGTTACACAGAATATCGAAGGTTATGGGTACTTTATGTGTCAAGAAGATATAATTGGTGATATGAGTATCAGTTCAATAAAAGGAAACGCCATTCTGGATATTATCAAAAATAAAATTGATAATCTTTATATAAATAGAGTCGAAGGAAACGCATATATGTATATAACTTCTTCAGATATCAATAAGTTAGAGATATCCGATAGTTTAAAAGGGTATTCAAAACTAAATATTTGGGACGGATGCAAAATTTCAGAGATTTATATAAAAGGTATGCAATCAGATTCAACATTGAGTATAGGAGCTTCAGAAATTGAGACAGTAACAATTGATGGAGACATGGGCAATAATGCAGTTATTTACATAAATAATGCAAATATTACAACTTTACATGTGAAAAGAATGAATTGGGGATCAAGAATAGAAATAGCTAACTCAAATGTTGAAAATATAATCATAGATGAGAAAAACAAAAATGGAGCAAAAATTATCATAGACGAAGATAGTAAAGTAGAAAATATTGAAATTAAAAAAGAAATATAAATTTTAACCTAAAATCTTAATTTTACTATTTTTAAAATGAAATTTAAAGTATTAAATAAACTCCTTTAACTTTTCTCTCAATATATCATTAACTAATTTCCCATCTGCTTTTCCTCTTAATTTTGCCATACATCTACCCATTAAAAATCCATAAGCTTTTTCTCCTTTTTCTTTAACTACATTTAAGTGCTCTTTTATAATTCCCCCAACTATCTTCTCAACTTCTTCCTTAGATAACCCTTTCAATCCTTTAATTTCCAAAATCTCATCTATACTTTTATCTGGATACTCGCAGAAACCTTTTAATACTTCAACAATCCCCTCTTTAGCTATTTTTCCTTCAGATAAAGCTCTAAAGGTATCTTCTAAGTGTCTATCTTCTAATTTGTCTATATCATACCCTTCTCTTTTAATCTCTTTCAATGTATTCTCCAATGTTGTAGCAATTAAAACCGGCTTAACATTCTTAAATTTTTTACATAGCTCTTCAAATAAATCAACATAATAGCTTAAAACCATCTTTCTTGCCAATTCATCATTTAGCTTATACTCTTTCTTAAACCTCTCAAACTTCTCTTCTGGAAGTTCTGGCAAATTGGCTTTAATCTCTTCAATAAATTCCTTCTTTATAATTATTGGTGGTATATCAGTTTCTGGATACATCCTTGCAGCTCCAGGGAGAGGTCTTAAATAGGCAGTATTTCCATCCTCTAAAGCCCTTCTTGTTTCTTCAGGAACTCCAATCAATGCCTCTTTAGCCCTTTCTATTACTGCCTCTAATGCCTTATCTACTTTACTCTCTTCGTCTGCAACGATAATTACAGCATCTAACTCATCTGCATTAACGAACTCTCTAAGTTTTTTAACTTCTTCCTCTGTAATACCATATTTTGGCAATTCATCAGTGTGAAACAATCCACCAACTCCAGCTATAACTTTGGCTCTATCAGAGAATTCAGTTCCTAATCTTCTTCCTGGTTGGATCTCTTTTCCAACTAAACCCGCAAATCCTTTTAATAAAACTGCCTTAACCTTTCCATTCTTTTTCTTTAAAGCGTTTTGTATAATTTTTGATTTACAATCTTTAAATATTTCTGTAACATCAAATATTTTTTCAACAACTTTTGCATTTCTTTCTCTTAGTTCATCTCTAATCTTTAAGAGATTCAACTGCCTTATGACTTCATTCTCTACAACCTTTTCAATTAAATCCAAATCTTGAACTCCTTTAACCTCTATTCTTGCTCCATCTTTAATTGATATATTAATATCTTGCCTTATTGTTCCTAAACCTCTTTTAACCTTTCCTGTAGCTCTTAATATCTCTCCAATTCTTCTTGCTGCCTCTTTAGCCATCTTTGGAGTTTTTATATCTGGAGCTGTTGAAATCTCAACCAATGGAATTCCTAACCTGTCTAAGTTATAAACTATAGCGTCTCCTCTATCTTCTATCTTTCTTGCCGCATCTTCTTCTAAACATAAGCTTGTTATCCCCACTTTTCCTTCAGATGTTTCTATATATCCATCTCTTGCTAAAAATATAGTCCTCTGGAATCCAGAAGTGTTTGAACCATCAATAACTATCTTCCTCATTGTGTATGCAACATCAACTATATTCATATTCATCAATAATGCAACCTCTAACGCTATCTTTAAAGCCTCTTCACTTGGTGGATGTGGAGGTTCTTCATCTAACTCAACCAAACATGTTGTGTCGTTGTAGTATTGATAAATGAATTTTTTCCTTTTCCTTGCCTCTATTAAAGCAGCTCTATCAACTTCTCCCATTTCACTTAATGAAGGTCTTAAAACTCTAACGATTTCTCCATCTGGCTCATCATCCCTTAAAATTGTAGGACAGTGACAGAATAACTTTCTCTTTGTATTCAACTGTTGATGAATCTCTAAACCAACCTTTAATCCTATTTTTTCATAGTCAATTTCCATTTTATCACCAAATTATTTTGGATTTATAATTTTTATACTTTCTTTATCTGCAATTTTTTTAAAATCGGTATCTAAAGTTATTAAATTTTTAATTTTGTGATACTTGCATGTTGCAAGTATTAAAGCATCGTTTGGCAATAAACCATAACATATAATTAAATTGTAAGCAATTTCTTGAATATCTTCGTTTATAGGTAATGTTTTTAATAAAGAGAACAAATCATCCAATAATTTCAATTCTTCTTTTTTATTTAAAATTAATTCTGGCTTATGTTTTAATGTATAGGATTTTTCGTTTGTTATTAATTTTAAATAAACCATTAAAACCTCACTAAATACTATTGGATTTATATAAAGCTCATATTTTTCCAATAACTCTAAAATATTAACGTTTCCACTAAAATGATTAATTATTACATTGGAATTAACAAATGCTTTTATAGTCCCCATTCTTCTTCAACCTCTTCCATAGCTTTTTCAACATCCTCTTTTTTAAATCTTCCATATAACTTCATAACACTTATTTTTCTTTCAATTTCTTTCTTTATTTTTTTAGTAATTTCCTCTATATCAATATATTTTAAATCCTCGTCAGGAATCTCAATTTTTATAGTAATTTCCATTTTATCACCATTAAACCTAATAAGCATCAAACCTACTTCTATATTCAATTTCCCCAACTAAATTCTTATTAATTAATTTTTTAACTTCCTCTGGATCATGATTTCCTAAGAGATACATTAATTTAACTAATGCAACTTCTGGAGGCATATCTTCACAACCAATAACTCCTAATTTTTGTAATTCTCTTCCATTTGAATAAACGTTCATATTTACTCTTCCATTGATTGTCTGAGTTGTCATTACAACAACAACGCCATTATCAATTGCATACTTTATATCTTCAAATATATACTCTGGAGCATGACCTAAACCAGTCCCTTCTAAAACAATTCCTTTATATCCTTTATCAACATAGAATCTAATAATTTCTCCATCCATTCCAGGATAAATTTTTATTAAAGCCACTTTTTCTTCTAAATTAGTGTTTATCTCTACTTTTTTGCTATTATCTGATTTTTCAACTTCCTGCAAATAGATAATTTCCTTTGTAAATGGATTTATCTTAGCTACTGGTACTGTATTTATTGATTTAAATGCATCTCTTCTTGATGAATGGCACTTTCTAACCTTAACTCCATTATGTAGATAGCAGAATGTATCTCCACTCTCCCCATGCATTACTACATAAACTCCTTTAATTGGCTCTCTTGCAGCTAAAACAGCACTTATTAAATTGAGGGCGGCATCTGATGAAGGCCTGTCACTACTTCTCTGAGCTCCAACTAAAATTATTGGGACATCAGCTTTAACCATAAATGAGAGAGCTGAAGCTGTATAGCTCATAGTATCTGTTCCATGAGCTATAACAATCCCATCTGCTCCTTCCTCTATCTCTTTTTTTATCTCTTCAGCAATCTTTTTCCAATACTCTGGTTTCATATTTTCGCTTAATATGTTCATAACTGCCCTTCCTTTTATATTTGCGATGTCTAAAAGCTCTGGAACAGCTCTAATTAAATCATCAGCTGTAAAAGAAGGATGAACCGCTCCAGTTTTATAATCAACCTTTGAAGCAACAGTTCCTCCAGTGGATAAAATAGAGATTGTTTTTAATTTTTCATTCTTTTCAATGTTTAATGGGGGCAATTCATACTTTGGCTTCTCTCCTTTAGCAATAATCTCTATATTTTTTACATTTTCTTTTAATATTCCAACATTATATCCATTTTTCATTTTTATTGTAATGACATTTTCGTCAGTTGAGGGTAGTAAAATACCTTCAAAAATCCCTTTATCTGTTTCTACTCTTATAATATCTCCAACATCCATTATTCCACCTTAAGTGATTTTTAAGATTCATAGAAATTAAAATAAGCAAAAAAATATAAAAATCTTTATTATAAAAATTAAAATAGGTTTAAATATATTGATTAATATGTTTAAAATAAAAATAAAAAGTGGCGTCAGTTCGCCCATCACTCATCATAGCTCAGCAGCTACTCCGTTCATCATCCGCCATATATATATTAAGTAGCTTTAAGTATATATACTTACCTCAATATTTATGGTGAAAACATGAACGTTGAAGAGATTGAAAAATATTTGGAAGAAAATTTTGATAAACTTCCAGAGGGATGTAAGCAGTGTGTTAAAGGGGAAAAATTGGTTTTATTCATTACAGGAATTTGCAACAACAATTGCTACTACTGCCCTTTATCTGAAAAAAGAAAGAATAAAGATGTAATATATGCAAATGAGAGGTTAATTACTACTGTTGAAGAGGCAATTGAAGAGGCAAAGCTATGTAGTAGCAAAGGGGTTGGAATAACTGGTGGCAATCCTTTATTAAAAATAAATAGAACTGTAAAATTCTTAAAGGCATTAAAGAATGAATTTGATGAATTTCATGCCCACTTATATACAACACCAGAAACAATAAATGAAGAGAATTTAAAACTTTTAAAAGAAGCGGGTTTAGATGAGATAAGGTTGCATCCAACAAAGATTTTTAACTATGGCTATGATGAGGAATATATAAAGCTTTTATGTGAAAAATTGAGCTTATGCAACAAATACATTGAAGATGTTGGGGTTGAAATTCCAGCAATCCCAAATATGGAAGATGAAATTTTAAAATTGGCTGAGGCAATTGATGGAATTGCCAAATTTATGAACATAAATGAGCTTGAGTTTTCTGAGGAAAATTATTATGAGTTGGAAAAAAGAGGCTTTACGCCAAAGGATGATGTGAGCAATGCAATTGCTGGTAGTGAAGAAACAGCTTTAAAAGTTATAAAAGAATTTAAAGGAGATTTATTTATTAACTACTGCCCATCAGTTTTAAAAGATGCTATACAGATGAGAAATAGGTTAATAAATAGAGCTAAGAATGTAGCTAAGCCTTATGAGGTTATAACTGAAGATGGCTTGCTATTGAGGGGCATTATGATTTTTGATAATGAGGATGATTTAAAGGAAATGGCTGAGATTTTGGAAGAGAATGAGATTGAGTTTGAAATTATTGATAAAAATATATACTTAAATCCATTTATATTGGAGGATATTATTGAGGAGATGAAAAGGCAGAGATTTCCTATAACATTCTCAGCTTATATCTCAGAACTCTACCCTACAACTGATGCTTTAGAAGTAGAGAGAATCCCATTAATAACTAAAAAATTAAAGTTTAGGAGAAGAAGAAAAAGATAATGGGAGATTATGATTTATGATTTCAGAAAGAAATCAAAATTTGGCTACACTACTGGCTCATGTGCTGTTGCTGGGGCTTATTCAGCCCTTTATTATTTAAAATTTGGAAAAAAACTTAGTTATGTTGAGATTGAGAATTTAAATGGCGATAAATTAATTATTCCAATAGAAAAAATTGAAAAATGTGGAAATAAAGCTAAGGCAGTGGTTATTAAAGATGCTGGAGAGGATATAGATATAACAAACGGAATTGAAATCATTACTGAAGTAGAATTAAAAAAAGGAAAAAAAGATGTTGTTATTAAAGGTGGAGAAGGAGTTGGAATAGTTACAAAGGATGGTTTGCAGGTAAAGAAAGGAGAGCCAGCTATAAATCCAAAACCTAAAGAGATGATTAGAAACAACCTTTTAAAGCTTTTAAATGATGATGAAGTTGCTGAAGTTACTATTTCAATACCAAAAGGTAAAGAACTGGCTAAAAAAACACTAAATCCAAAACTTGGAATCATCGGAGGTTTATCTATATTAGGAACTACTGGAATTGTTAGACCAATGTCAAATGAAGCATATATGAACTCTTTAGCTCCACAAATAGATGTTGCATTAGCAAATGATTATAAGAGGTTAATTTTTGTTCCTGGAAATATTGGAACTAAGTATGCTAAACAACTTTTAAATGCCAATGATGATGAGATAATTGAGGTTTCAAACTTTTGGGGATTTATGCTTGATAAAGCTAAAGAAAAAGGAGTTGAAGAGATTTTAATCTTTGGACATGCTGGAAAAATAATTAAGTTGGCTGGGGGAATATATAATACTCATTCAAAGGTAGCTGATTGTAGAAATGAGATATTAGCTGCTTATTCTTCCCTATTTATTGATGACAAAGAGGCGATAAAAAAAATATTGTTTTCTAGCACAACAGAGGAAGTTATTAAAATTTTAGAGGAAAAAGGAATTTTAAATGATGTTTTCAACCTTATAGCTAAAAGAGTTGTTGAAAGGTTAAGTGAAAGATGGGAAGGTATTAAATTCAGCTGTATAATTATAGATATGAAAGGAAATGTTTTAGGAAGTTATTTATAACTATATGATGAAACCTTTATTAATATAGAGAGTATAGCTCCCTATGGCTATAAATCAACTATGTATCTAATCTTCCATCCATCTTCTTCTTGTTTAACTTCCATCATGTGATAGGTTACTGCTTTAACCTCCTCTTTTATATTATGCTTCTCTTTGTTTATCTTTTCTCCATAAGCAATGCATTTTAACTTATAGCCGTTATTATCTTTTTCAATTTTTACATCAAAGTCGCTAAAAACCAGATTTTCAACATCAGTATAAAAAAGTAACTCATTTAGAAAATTGTATAAGAGCTCTTCCAAATCTTCCCCTTCTATTTCAAACTCTATTTTTTCCTTTTTATCAACTTTGTCAATATCAACCATAATATTGTAAAGTCCCTTAGCCCCCTCTTTAAACGCCTCTTCTAAACTTTTTCCTTTTGCTTCAACACCTAAATCAGCAGTAGTTTCAAAATAATTAAACATTTAAACCACCTCAATAGTAAATCCATTGCAATTATTTTCTTTATACTCTTTAATCTCAAAATCTACATCCAAAAAGTGTTTAACCACCCACATATTTGTTTTTGTGTGATTAGTTATCTCTGAAACTCCCACTATTCCTTTACCAAAAGCTAAGAATGGAATTATATGGTCTCCCATATATTTATCTAAAGCCATTCCACTTTCTCTCTCTTTTAATAACTCATTAACAGCCCTTTCAGCAACAATCTCCGCCCTTAATCCTTTCTCTCCTAAACAACTTCCTCCTAAAGTATCGTTCCATAAAACTATCCCTGCTCCAGTAGAAATACCTTTTGAACATTCTATTTTTATATTGGGCAGAAGTTTTTCTTTGTTTAATAAATCCACCGCCTTTTTTCTCATTCTTCTTGCTATATTCTCATCTAAATTTTGCACATAGCTAATTCCTTCAACCAAATCACTTTTAGAATGCTCTATTAAATCAAATTTTTTAACTTTTGAAGGCTTTACTTCAAATATAACTTCTCCTCCCCCTTCTGGATAAAACCCTCTTTTCAAAACTTTTAGCTCTGTTAATACTCCAAAATCTCTAAGGATTTTTAAGGTTACATTTTTTACATAATCAATTGGGGGGGCATGTTTAACATCAGTCCCTCCCTTTATTTTTATAGTGAATTTTTTGTTGATTCCTAATGATAAAGGAAGGAGGGTTTGTATAACTAAGGATATACTTCCAGCAGTTCCAATATCGATTGTAAAATCTTTTGGAGCCAATTTTGAAGGTATAAAAGTTAATTCTTCTGAGCCAATGTTCAATCCAAAAACTTCAGCATTGCAAAGTTTCTTAACAGCTTTAACTGCAGATACATGCTGAGGAGCTAAACCTTTATTTTTTCTCTTTTTCCTTATGTTAATAATTTTTACTGGTTTTTGAGTTAAAGCTGATAAAGAAACAGCAGTTCTTATAATTTGCCC